>NZ_JBAKGU010000003.1:0-270454 GCF_049065455.1 Microbacterium sp. SA156 | reverse complement strand
ACCGAAACCGACAACGGCGTCCTGCTCTGCTGGTGGCACCACCACCACCTCGACACCTCCGGCTGGAACATCCACATGCACCACGGCGTGCCCTACATCGTCCCGCCCCGCTGGATCGACCGCGACTGCACACCCCGCCCCGCACAAGGATCCACCACCCGCATACGCACCCGCATCCGCCGCACCCTCACCCGCATCCGCACCTGACCCACCACGGCACACCCTTGCTGACTGCCTCGACTGCCGACGGCCCCGACCGGGGTGGATGGCCGGTACGCTCGCGTTCGTGAGCGCAACCGACACTCGGACATCCGCTTTCGTCGACCTCGGAGACGGCCTGCGCGTCTCACCGCAGGGATACGGCGGCATGTCCCTCACCGACGTGTACGGCCCCATCTCCGATGACGACGCCCTCCGCACGCTCACGCACGCGGTCGACGCCGGCGTGACGTTCATCGACACCGCGAACGTGTACGGCGAGGGCCGCAGCGAGCGCATCATCTCGCGGCTCCTCGCCACGCGTCGCGACGAGGTGCAGCTCGCGACGAAGTGCGGCATCGTGCCCGGCGGCCGCATCGGCGAGAGGTCGGTGCGCGGCGACCGCGCCCACATCCGCGAGCAGATCGACCTCAGCCTCAGCCGCCTCGGCACCGACCACGTCGACCTCTACTACCAGCACCGCGTCGACCCGAACGTGCCCATCGAGGAGACCGTCGGCGCGTTCGCGGAGCTCGTGCAGGAGGGCAAGGTCCTCCACATCGGCCTCTCGGAGCCCACCGGAGACGAGCTGCGCCGGGCCGCTGCCGTCCATCCGATCGCCGCCGTGCAGAGCGAGTGGAGCATCGTCAGCCGCGACGTCGAAGCGCACGTCGTCTCGGCAGCGCGCGAGCTCGGCGTGGGCTTCGTGCCCTACTCCCCGCTCAGCAGGCAGTGGCTCACCGGCGCGTTCGACGCCGCGGCGATGGTCGAGGGCGACGGGCGGCCGAAGTTCCCGCGCTTCGCGCCCGAGGCGCTCGCAGCCAATGCGCCGATCCTCGCCGAGGTCCGCGACCTCGCGACCGAATCCGGCGTGACGCCCGCACAGCTCGCGCTCGCCTGGCTCTCCGCGAAGGGCGAGCAGCTGGGGCTCCCGGTCGTGCCCATCCCCGGCACCCGCTTCGCCGACCGCGTCGACGAGAACCTCGGCGCCGTCGGGGTGCGCCTCGACCCGGAGGTCGTCGCGCGACTCGACGGCATCGCAGACCGGGTCACGGCGCACCGCTCGTTCGACCCGCTGTGGGTCTCGGATGGCCGCGAGCAGCCGGGCGCTCCGCAGAACCCGCAGCCGACCACCTGACCGTCAGGCCGGTTCGTCGACGAGCGGCTCCAGCGCGAGCGCCGCGACGACCGCGATGAGCGGAAGGGCGACGAGCGCCTGCAGGATCGCTTCCATGATGCCTCCTCCCCGGATGCACCCTGCATCCAGGCATCCAGAGAACAGGCCGCGCCCCGGCGGTGCCCCTGTGCGGGCTCAGAACGGCCTGCGCGGAGCCTGATGAGGTCGCAGGGAACGCTCGGAATCCCCTGACGATGCGGCCTATGCTGACGGGCATGACCGCCGATGCGCTCCTCGACCCGCTCTTCCTCGATGTCGCGGATCCGGCCATCCGAGACCTCCGCACCCTGCGCGAGGATCTCGCGGTCGCGCCGACGCCGCTGCAGCCGCTCGACCGCCTGCGCGACAAGCTGGGCGGCGGTCCACGGCTCTGGGTCAAGCGCGACGACCTGACGGGTCTCGCGCTGGGCGGCAACAAGACGCGCAAGCTCGAGTACCTCCTCGCCGACGCACGGCAGCACCGTGCCGACGTGATCGTCACCGTCGGCGCCGGCCAGTCGAACCACGCCCGCCAGACGGCGGCCGCCGCGGCCAAGGCCGGGCTCGAGTGCGTCCTCGTGCTGCGGGTGCCCGCCGACGCGACGCCCGAGTACCGCGGCTCGGGCAACGTGCTCCTCGACCGAGCGCTCGGGGCGCAGGTCGTGCTCGTCGAGGAGACGGCGGATGACGCGCACCCCGAGATCGCGGCAGCCGACGCGGTCGTCGCGCAGCTGCGGCAGGACGGCCTCCGGCCGTACCTCATCCCGACGGGAGGCTCGACGCCGGTCGGCGCCCTCGGGTACCTCGAGTCGTACGCGGAGCTCGCCGACAGCGGCCGCACCTTCGACGAGATCGTCTTCGCGAACGGCAGCGGCGGCACGCATGCGGGCCTCCTCGCGGCCCGCGAGCTGCTTCCCGGCGCCGGTCGCCCGCGGATCCACGGCGTCGCCGTCTCGCCCGAGGTCGACGCCCTGACCGAAACCGTCGAGTGGATCTCGCGCGAGGTGCTCGGGTTCTTCGGGCGCGAGCCCGCGGAGTCGCCCTGGCTCGACGCGGCGCACATCGGCCCGGGCTACGGCGTCCTGACCGAGGGCGGAACCGAGGCCATCCAGCTCTTCGCGCGCGCCGAGGGCATCCTCCTCGACCCGGTCTACACGGGGAAGGCGGCGGCCGCGCTCATCGCCGGGGTCCGCTCCGGCGCGTACTCCGACGACGAGGACGTGCTGTTCCTGCACACGGGCGGCGCTCCTGCGCTGTTCGCGCACGCTCCCGCGCTCACGGAGGCGTTCTCGAGCTGAGCCGCGCGGTGCTCCCGCCCTGCCCCGCCCGGCGGATAGTCTCGGCGGCATGACCGCAGATTCGCGCGCCTGGACCACGGCATGGCAGATCGCGCGCGTCGCGACCGCGATCGCCCTGGTCTCGGCGACCGCTGCGCAGTTCTCGCGGACGGTCGGCAACGCGCTGACGAAGACGGAGGCGCACGCGTCTCACCTGCCGACCGTGATCTCGAACTTCTTCAGCTACTTCACGATCGAGTCGAACCTCTCGAGCGCCATCCTGCTCGTGGTCGCCGCGATCTGGACGTGGACCCGCGGTCGCGACGGCCGCCGCGAGCCAGCGGGGCTGTCGCTTCTGCTCGCCTGCGTCTCGACGTACATGATCGTGACGGGCGTCGTCTACAACATCCTCCTTCGCGGCATCGAGGACCCGACGACCTCGGTCGCGTGGGCGAACGAGGTGCTCCACGTCGTCGGCCCGCTCTTCCTGCTCGCCGATGTGCTCGTCGCCCCGCGACGCGGCGCCCTACCCTGGCGCGCGCTGGCCGTCGTGATCGCCTTCCCCGTCGTCTGGGCCGTGTACACGCTGCTCCGCGCGAACGCGATCACGGGGCCGGCGACCGGCAACCCCTGGTGGTACCCGTATCCGTTCCTCGATCCGCATCTCCAGGGCGGATACGGAGGGGTCGCGCTGTACATCGTCGGCATCGCCGCGGCCATGGGCGTCATCGGCGCGGCCGTCATCGGCGTGGGGCGCTGGCGCGCAGCGCGCACGGCGACCGAGCGGATGGCCGCCGGCCGGCTCCCCGAGGAGCGCACGCCGATCGCGTAGCGCCGGATGGCCGCCGAATCGGGCGGAGAGCCGCGCGGCTCTAGGATGGAGAGCATGTCGAAGGTCCTGGAATCCCTCCCCGTCGGCGAGCGCGTCGGCATCGCCTTCTCCGGGGGTCTCGACACCTCCGTCGCGGTCGCGTGGATGCGCGACAAGGGCGCCATCCCGTTCACCTACACCGGCGACCTCGGGCAGCCCGATGAGGACGACATCGAGTCGATCCCCGGCCGCGCCCTGACCTACGGCGCGGAGGCCTCGCGCCTCATCGACTGCAAGCCGCTGCTCGTCGAGGAGGGCCTGTCAGCCCTCGCGTGCGGCGCGTTCCACATCCGCTCGGCGGGTCGCACCTACTTCAACACGACGCCCATCGGGCGCGCGGTCACGGGCACGCTGCTCGTGCGCGCGATGAAGGAGGACGGCGTCGACATCTGGGGCGACGGCTCGACCTACAAGGGCAACGACATCGAGCGCTTCTACCGCTACGGCCTGCTCGCCAACCCGCGCCTGCGCATCTACAAGCCGTGGCTCGACGCGCAGTTCGTCTCCGAGCTCGGCGGGCGCAAGGAGATGAGCGAATGGCTCGTCGCGCACGACTACCCCTACCGCGACTCCGCGGAGAAGGCGTACTCGACCGACGCGAACATCTGGGGCGCCACCCACGAGGCGAAGACCCTCGAGGAGCTCGACGTCTCGCTCGAGACCGTCGAGCCCATCATGGGCGTCCGCTTCTGGGACCCGGCCGTCGAGATCGAGACCGAGGACGTCACGGTCACGTTCGACGCCGGCCGCCCGGTCGCGCTCAACGGCGTCGAGTTCTCCGACCCGGTCGCGCTCGTCTTCGAGGCCAACCGCATCGGCGGCCGCCACGGCCTCGGCATGAGCGACCAGATCGAGAACCGCATCATCGAGGCGAAGTCGCGCGGCATCTACGAGGCGCCGGGCATGGCGCTCCTCTTCATCGCCTACGAGCGCCTCGTGAACGGCATCCTCAACGAGGACACCCTCGCGACGTACCACGAGCAGGGTCGCCGCCTCGGCCGTCTCATGTACGAGGGCCGCTGGCTCGAGCCGCAGTCGCTCATGCTGCGCGAGTCCATCCAGAAGTGGGTCGGCTCGACGATCACCGGCACCGTCACCCTGCGCCTGCGCCGCGGCGAGGACTACACGATCCTCGCGACCGAGGGCCCCGGTCTGTCGTACGCACCCGAGAAGCTCTCCATGGAGCGCGTCGGCGACGCGGCGTTCGGCCCGACCGACCGGATCGGCCAGCTCACCATGCGCAACCTCGACATCGCCGACTCGCGCTCGCGCCTCGAGGGCTACGTCTCGCGCGGCCTCATCGGAGGCACGACCGGCGAGCTCATCGGCGCCCTCGAGAAGGGCGAGGCCGAGGAGATCACGGCCGGCACGGAGGCCGACGAGGCGCTCGACGCCGCGGGCGAGTCCGCCGCGTTCGACACCGGCACGGACTGAGCCCGGCGAGCGCAGCGAGCTGCCCGGTCATTGAGCGAGCGCAGCGAGTCGAAATGCAGTCCTGACGAAGCGGCCCCTCCGATCGGAGGGGCCGCTTCGTCGTACCGGATCAGCGCCCGATGCTCGCGTTGATCCGGTCGTGCGCGATGACCCAGATGATGAGCCCCACGAGCGGGAACGCCAGGATCACGATGATCCACAGCAGCTTGAGCACACCGCCGATGGCGGGGTCGGCGATGGTCTTCACGATGGCGTAGATGATCGCGCCCAGCCAGATGAGGCCGGCCACACCGATCCCGATCACGCCGATGATGCCGAGGATGTCCATGGCCTCACCCTAGGTCGGGTCGAGCCGCGCCTTCATGCCCTCCGGCGTGCGAGCGGGGAAACGGCCATCGTAAGGAGGGTCGCCGCGAGAATGCCGATCACGGGCGGGATGCCGATCTCGAGGACCCCCGAGCCCCACGCCAGGACGCTCGCGACCGCGTACACGACGAGGTTCAGCACGTTCAGACGCGGCAGCGTCTGTCCCTCGGGCATCTGCGTGCGGCGCCAGCGTGCGAGGTAGTCGCCGATGATCACGCCGCCGAGCGGCGGGATGAAGACGCCCAGCAGCGACAGGTACTGCGGGAGGTGCGCGTTGACGCCGAGGAGCGCGAGGACCGTGCCGATGACCGAGCCCACCACGACGAACGGCAGCTTGCTCGGCCTTTCGAACAGCGCGGCGCCCGCGACGCCGAACGAATACGCGGCGTCGGCGTTCGACTTCCACAGGTTGCCGAACAGGAGGAAGAGCCCCCAGCCGACGAGCCCGAGCTGGTACAGCACGAGCACGAAGTCGCCCTCGCCGAAGGTGATGGCGCCGATCGCCCCGAAGAGGATCATGAGGCCGTTGCCGACGAGGAATCCGATCACGCACGCCCACACCGCCTGTCGGCCGGTGCGGCCGAAGCGCGTCCAGTTGGGCGCCTGGGTCCCCGCCGACACGAACGTGCCGACGACCGTCGTGATCGCGACCGCGAGGGTCATCGACCCCTCCGGCTGGATCGCCGCGAGCCCCGACCAGCCGCCGACCTCGTCGAGCGACCGGAACACGACCCACACCGCGAGGATGAGGATGAGCGGGGTCGAGACGAGCGACACCCAGTACATGCCCCGGTATCCGTAGCATGCGGTGAGGCACATCAGCGCGCTGACGGCGATCATGATCGCGGCGCGCGGGCCGTATCCATCCCAGCTGAACGCCTGGGCCGTCAAGTCGCCGATGGTGCCGACGACCACGCCGTACCATCCGATCTGCGTGCCGCCCAGCAGGACCGAGGCGAGCTTCGAGCCCGTCGTCCCGAGCGAGTACCTCGCCATGACGACCGTCGTCAGGCCGGTGCGCGCGCCGATCCAGCCGAGCGTCGCGACATATGCGCCGAGCACGGCCGATCCGACGAGGATGACGAGGAGCAGATCGCGCAGGCCGAAGGCCGTCCCGAGCTCGGCGCCCGCGAGCATCGTCGGGGTGAAGATCGTGAACCCGAGAAGCACGACGACGAGCGAGAAGAAGCTCTTGCGCGCGGACGCCGGCACGGGGCTGACGGGGTAGTCGACATCGACCGCGGCCTGCGTGTCGCGTGCGGCCGTGGTCATGCGTCGACCCCGATGTCCTCGGCCCAGAGCTCGGGCCGCTCGCTCATCATGCGGCTCATGAGCGCGATGCAGGTCTCGTCATCGGCGATCACGAGCTCCTTGCCGTTCGACGCGAGCCACGCCTCCGACTCCTGAAAGCTCCGGTTCTCGCCGATGACGATGCGCGGGATCTCGTACAGGGTCGCGGTGCCTGCGCACATGTAGCACGGCGAGAGGGTCGTGTAGAGCACGCTCTCGCGGTACACGCGTGCCGGGAGACGACCCGCGTTCTCGAGGCAGTCGGTCTCGCCGTGCCGGATCACGCTGCCCATCTGCACGCGGCGGTTGCGGCCGACCGCGAGCACCTCCCCCTTGTGGACGAGCACGGCCCCGATCGGGATGCCTCCCTCGTCCCAGCCGATCTGCGCCTGCTCGATCGCCAGGTCGAGGTATCTGCGGTCGTCATCGCTGAGCGCCATGGGCGTCTCTCCTCACTCGTCCATTCAGATGCAAACATCCCATCGTCTCAGATCACAACCGAGCGGATGGCCGAGATGCGTTCACGAGACGGCCTTCCGGATGTCGGCGCCCCGTGCCATCCTCATCTCGGATCCGGGCAGCGGGCCCGGCGGAGAGAGGACATCCCATGGCCTTCAAGATCTCGCCCTACATCAGCTTCGTCGACAACGCCGCGGAGGCGCTCGAGTTCTACCAGAGCGTGCTGGGCGGCACGCTCAACATCTCGAAGATGAGCGAGTACCCCAGCCCCGAGCTCGATGAGGCCGATGCCGACAAGGTGATGCACGGCCAGCTCGAGCTCGAGAACGGCTTCACGCTCATGGCCTCGGACACCCCGACCGGCATGCCGCGCGACGAGGGCGCGAACCTGTCGGTCACGATCTTCGACGGCGACGCCGAGGAGCTCCGCGGCATCTTCGAGAAGCTCGCCGACGGCGGCAGCGTGGTCGTTCCGTTCGAGCAGGCGCCGTGGGGCGACTGGTTCGGCATGCTGTCCGACCGCTTCGGCGTGCAGTGGATGGTCAACAGCGGAGCCTGACGACCTCCGAGGCGGGCCTCCGGCGCTTCGGAGGCCCGCCTCAGCGCCGCAGGATGCGCCGAGCGAGACCGTTGCCGATCGCCTGCACAAGCTGCGTCACGATGATGATGATCACGAGCGCGCCGACGGTCACGACCGGATCGAACTGACGATAGCCGTAGGCGATGGCGTAGTTGCCCAGGCCCGTGCCGCCGATCATGCCCGCGACGGCCGACATGTCGATGATCGCGATCGTGGCGAAGGTGTAGCCCAGCACGAGCGGGCCGAGTCCTTCGGGCAGGATCACGGTGAGGATGATGCGCCACGGACCGGCGCCGGTCGAGCGGGCCGCCTCGATCACCCCGGTGTCGACCGTGACGAGGTTCTGCTCCACGATCCGCGCGATGCCGAACGTCGCGGCGATCGAGATCGCGAAGATCACCGCCTCGTTGCCGATGCCTTTTCCGACCACCGCGCGCGCAAGCGGCTGCAGCGCCGCGATGAAGATGATGAACGGGATGGGCCGGAAGGTGTTGACGAGGATGTTCAGCACCCAGTAGACGACGGGCTGCTGGAGCACGCCGCCGCGGCGGGTCACGAAGATGGCCGTGCCGATGACGAGGCCGGCCAGGCCGCCGATGAGGAGCGCAGCCGCGACGAGCCACAGCATGATGCCGGTCTGCTCGACGAGCTCCGGGAAGATATCGCCGATCTGCTCCAGGATGTCGTTCACGCGGCCACCTCCGTCACCGTGACGCCGTCGCCGATCTCGGCGAGAGCGCCGCGCACGGCCTGCTCGTCGCCGCGCACGGCGATCGTCAGGAGGCCGTACACGCGTCCCTGGATGTCGTCCACGCCGCCGTGCACGAGGTTGAAGTCGACCCCCGCTCGCGCGAGGGCGCCGAACACGCGGGCCTCCGACGCGCCCTCGTCCGTGAACGAGATCGTGAAGAAGCGGCCCTCGTGCTGCGTCCGGAGCGCCGCGAGGGCGTCCCCATCGGGAAGCGCGCGGACGACCGTGCGCACGAAGCGCTTGGCCGTCTCCGTCTGCGGACGCGTGAAGACGTCGTACGTCAGGCCCGATTCGACCACCCGACCGCGCTCCATGACCGCGACCTTGTTCGCGATCCGCGCGATGACATCCATCTCGTGCGTGATGACGACGATCGTGATGCCGAGCTCGCGGTTCACTCGCGCGAGCAGGTCGAGCACCTCGTCGGTCGTCTCCGGGTCGAGGGCGCTCGTCGCCTCATCGGCGAGCAGGATGCCCGGGTTCGCGGCGAGCGCGCGGGCGATCCCGACGCGCTGCTGCTGGCCCCCTGAGAGCTGCTCGGGGTACGCATTCGCCTTGTCCGCGAGCCCGACGAACTCGAGAAGCTCCGCGACCCGCTTCGCGCGCTCGGCCCGGGGCATCCGCGCCACCTCAAGCGGATACGCGACGTTGCCGCTGATCGTGCGCGAGCGCAGCAGATTGAAGCGCTGGAAGATCATGCCGATGCCCTGCCGCACCTCGCGCAGCCGGCGCTCGGGGATGGCCGTGATGTCGGTGCCGTCGACGTCGATCGAGCCGGCCGTCACCGGCTCGAGGCCGTTGATGAGCCGGACGAGGGTCGACTTGCCGGCCCCCGAGTAGCCGATGATGCCGAACACGTCGCCCCGCTCGATCTCGAGCGAGACGCCGTCGACGGCGACCACCGGTCCGTCGCCGCGCCGCTGCGGCGGATAGCTCTTCGTGACATCGGAGATCGTGATGTGCGGCATGGCTCCTCGGCTCTCGGAAAGCGCGATACGCGGGCGGCCTCGGGCCACCCGCGTATCGTAACGCGGCGGGGTCGGTCAGCCGGCGCTCTGCGCCTGCTCCTGGACCTCCTCGAGCGACGCCTGGAGCTCCTCCTTGGGCGTCTGCACGAACTCGGCCGTGCCGCTCGCGCTCTCCTGAGCGCCGTCGAGCACGTCCTGGTTGGTCTGGTAGATCTCGACGAGCTTGTTCAGCACCTCGTCGTCGACGTCCTCAGCGCGCGTCGCGAAGATGTTGACGTACGGGAGCGCCGAGGGGTCCGACGGGTCGTCCGACGCGATCGCGTCCTCGCCGGTGAGACCGGCGTTCTCCAGGAAGTCGTTGTTGATGATCGCGGCCGCGACGTCGGGCAGCGACGTGCCGATGAGCGATGCGTCCAGGCCCTCGACCTTCACGCGCGACTCGTCCTCGACGACGTCCTCGAGCGTCGAGAAGGGGCTGCCGCCATCCTTCAGCTCGATGAGGCCCGCCGACTGGAGGACGAGCAGGCCGCGGGCCTGGTTCGTCGTGTCGTTCGGCACGATGACCGTCTCGCCCTCGGGGATGTCCTCGACGCTGTCGTACTTGTCGGAGTAGAGGCCGAGCGGGTAGATGGCCGTCGAGCCGATGGGCTGCAGGTCGTCTCCGGCCGAGACGTTGTAGTCGGCGAGGTAGAGGATGTGCTGGAACTGGTTGATGTCCAGCTCGCCCTCGCTGAGCGCGGGGTTGGGCTGCGTGTACTCGGTGAAGTCGACGATGTCGACGTAGATGCCCTCCTCCTCGGCCGCGGCCTCGAAGACGGCCCAGTAGGGCTCGCTCGCGCCGACGACGCCGAGCTGAACGGGGTCGGCCTCGGTTCCGCGGGTCTCCGCGGCGGGCTCTTCGGCGGCGTCGCCGCCACCGGAGGCGCAGCCGGCAACGGCCAGGAGGCCGACGACGGCGAGGGGTGCCAGAGTGCGAATGCGGAATGCCATGTGAAGCTCCTCGGGTGCAGGGATTCCACGGTAGGCAGACCCGCCGCCGACCCGCCAACCAGGCGACACAGAGCGCAACAGGATGGCCGCCCGCGCGAGTCAGCGGAACGGCGCTGCCACGGCGTTGCGGTGGTACTCGAAGATGATGCTCGTGCGCGTGGTCGCGACCGACGGCTGCGCGGAGAGATGGTCGACGACGAACTGCCGGACGTCCGATGCGCGCTCGACCGCGATGTGGACGAGGAAGTCGTCGGCGCCGCCGATGAAGAACAGCTGCACGACCTGCGGCAGGCGCCGCACCTCGTCGGCGAACGCGACGATGCTGTCATGTCGTGACCCGGGGCGCAGCGTGACGCCGACCATCGCCTGCAGGCCGCGCCCGAGGCGCTCCTGGTCGACGCTGGCGTGGAAGCCGGTGATGACGCCGCGCTCGACGAGCGAGCGCATGCGCGCGTGGGCGGTCGAGGGCGCGATGTCGAGAGCCGCCGCGAGGTCGGCGTTCGTGATGCGCCCCTCGCGCTCGAGGATGGCGAGGATGCGGGCATCGAGGTCGTCCAGCCGCTCGGTTCGAACATCCTTCGATCGCGGGTCGCGTCCGGGGCCGTCCATGGACGAAAGCGTAGCGACATCCGCCATCTTTCCGAAGGATCTTCGGGACCGGATGACCTCGGGCGATGATCCTGCGAGCATCGAAGGAGAGCGGCTCACGAGGCCGCACGCCGTCGACGGAGACCAGGAGCCCCACCATGCGCATCGGAATCCCCACCGAGATCAAGAACAACGAGAACCGCGTGGCCCTCACGCCGGCGGGCGCCGACGCCCTCGTCCATCGCGGTCACGAGGTGCTCGTGCAGGCGGGCGCGGGGGCCGGATCGCACTTCTCGGATGACGACTACCGCGCCGCAGGCGCCCGCATCGTCCCGGACGCGGAGACGGTGTGGGGCGACGCCGAGCTGCTCGTCAAGGTCAAGGAGCCGATCGCTTCGGAGTACGGCCACCTGCGCGACGACCTGACGCTGTTCGCCTACCTCCACCTCGCCGCCGACCAGCCGCTGACCGACGCGCTCATGGCGGCCGGCACGACGGCCGTCGCGTATGAGACGGTGCAGCTCGCCGACCGGTCGCTCCCGCTCCTCACGCCCATGAGCGAGGTCGCCGGACGCCTCTCGATCGCGGTCGGCGCCTATCACCTCACTCGGCCGCAGGGTGGCCGGGGGATGCTGCTCGGCGGCATCGCCGGCGCCCCGCGCGCCGAGGTCGTCGTCATCGGCGGCGGTGTCGCGGGCGAGCATGCCGCGGCGAGTGCGCTCGGCCTCGGCGCGCAGGTCACCGTCATCGACGTGAGCCTGCCGCGTCTGCGCGAGCTCGAGCACCGCTACGGCGGAGCCCTGCAGACGCGGCATTCGACGCGGTACGCGATCGGGGAGGCGCTCGAGCGCGCCGACCTCGTGATCGGATCGGTGCTCATCCCCGGGGCAGCCGCCCCCAAGCTCGTCACCGACGAGATGGTCGCCGCGATGAAGCCCGGATCGCTGCTCGTCGACATCGCGATCGACCAGGGTGGGTGCTTCGAGGGCTCGCACGCGACGACGCACGACGACCCGACGTTCCCCGTGCACGACAGCCTCTTCTACTGCGTCGCGAACATGCCCGGCGCCGTGCCCGAGACGTCGACGCGGGCTCTGACGAACGCGACCCTGCCCTACATCGCCGCCATCGCCGACCGCGGCTGGCATGCGGCCGCGCAGGCCGACCCCGCCCTCGCGAAGGGACTCAACGTGTTCGGCGGCTCCGTGACGAACGCGGGCGTCGCCTCGGCCTTCGGCTACGCACTCGCCAGCTGAGCCCCGGCCGTCGAGACTAGCCCCGGTCGTCGAGACCCGCGCACGGAGCACTAGCCTCGACGACGAGCGCTAGTCTCGCGGATGGGGCGGGCTCGCGAGCTCGTCGCTCGAACGGGCGTCGGCGGCGAGCTCGTCGACGAAGAGGCTCTCCTCGTCGATCGTCCTGTTCCGGTACGCCTGGCGGCCGACCATGTGCGCCGAGAGCGGCGCGGTCGCCATCTGGATGACGACGATCGGCACGAGCATCGCCACGGCCGCCCACGACCGCAGCGACAGCGCGGCCGCGATCGCGATGAGGAGGAGGCCCAGCACCTGGGGCTTCGTCGCGGCGTGAAGGCGCGACGGCACGTCGCGGAAGCGCAGGAGGCCGATCGCGGCCGTGAGGCACAGCAGCGCCCCCACCAGGACGAGAACGAGGGCCGTGGTGTCGAGGATCTCGTCGCCGCTCACCGGTCCTGCTCCTTCCGCGCGACGAACCGGGCCACCGCGATCGAGCCGAAGACGCCGATCGCGGCGATGATGAGCATGATCGGCAGCGTGCGCGTGTGCTGGTTGATGACCGCCTCCGCGCCGAGAACGCACAGCACCATGCTCAGCAGCACATCGCTCGCGACCGCGCGATCCAGGATCGACGGGCCCACGACCATCCGCACGATCGTGAGCGCGGCAGCGATCGCGAAGACCGCGAGGATGGCGATGACGAGCGGGTTCATCGGGCGCCTCCCTGCGCGATGCGGTCCTCGACGGCAGGTGCGCCGTCCCGGATGAGCGCGACATCCTCGCGCGAGCCGACCGCGCGCACGGCGCGCGCCTCCCAGCGGAGGGCGGACGCACGCTGGCTCTCGACATCCGCCGCCGAGCGGACGCCGATCACGTGCAGATACAGCACGCGGTTCTCGCGATCGGCCTCGACGACGAGCGATCCCGGGATGAGCGACGTCGCGACCGCGGTGTGGGTCATCACGAGGTCGTCGTCGATGCGCAGCGGGACGCGGATGATCGCGGCGCCGGGCTGCCCGGGCGTCAGGGTCTGCCACGCCACGGTGAGCGCACCGCGGACGAGCGATGCGAGGAAGACGACGACGAAGACCACGCCGAACCAGATGTTGACGCGTCCCGAGAGCTCGGCCGTCGGCAGGCGGAACACGGTCGTCACGAACAGCGCGATGACGAGTCCCGTGACCGCGGCGAGCACCGTGAACTGGCCCCAGAGCAGCATCCAGAGGACGACGAGCCAGACGAAGAACGGAAGCTGCCGCCAGACCCGGCTGAGCAGGGTACGGGGAGCTGCCGGGCTCATGCTCCGCCCTCCACGTCCTCGAGCTGGACGAGCGAGATCGGCTCGAGCAGCGACTGGCCGATCCGCTCGCAGACATCGTAGAGCGGGCCCGCGAAGACGGTCAGGCCCACCGTGACCGCGACCATCCCGACCGTCGCGGTCGTCATGATCCGCGGGATGACCCGGCGCTCGGTCTGCACACCCGCCGCGGGGGCGTCGGAGAGGTGCGAGATGCGGGCCTCGGTCTCGGTCGAGTCCTCCTCCTCGCGCCAGAACGCGAGATTCCACGCGCGCATGAGGGCGTACAGCGTGAGCAGCGACGTGATGATGCCGCCCGCGATGACGACGTACATGAGCGGAGTGCCCACGCGGGCGGCCGCCTCGAAGAGGGCGAACTTGCCGATGAAGCCCGAGAACGGCGGCAGGCCGCCGAGGTTGAGCGCGGGGATGAAGTACAGCGCCGCGAGCAGCGGCGCCGCCGCGAAGAGGCCCTTGACCTTGAGGATCGACGTCGACCCCGCGCGGCGCTCGATGAGGCCGACCGCGAGGAAGAGGGTCGTCTGCACCACGATGTGGTGGACCATGTAGTAGATCGTCGCCCCGACGGCCTCCTCGGTCGCGATCGCGAGCCCGAAGATCATGTAGCCGACGTGGCTCACGAGCGTGAACGAGAGGATGCGCTTGAGCTCGGCCTGCGCCACGGCGCCGAGGATGCCGACGAGCATCGTCGCGAGGGCGACGACGAGCAGCAGCGCGTTGATGTCGGAGTCGTGGAAGAGCTGCGTCTCGGTGCGGATGAGCGCGTACACGCCCACCTTGGTGAGGAGGCCCGCGAAGACGGCCGTGACCGGTGCCGGCGCGGTCGGGTACGAGTCGGGCAGCCAGAACGACAGCGGGAAGACGGCCGCCTTGATCGCGAAGGCGAGCACGAGCAGCACGTGGATGACGAGCTGCACGTCGGAGGGGAGCTCGACCATCCGCTCGGCGATCTGCGCCATGTTCACGGTGCCGAGCGCGCCGTAGATCACGGCGATCGACGACAGGAAGAGGATCGACGACACGAGCGAGACGACGATGTAGACGACGCCCGAGCGGATCCGCGCCTTCGTGCCGCCGAGCGTGATGAGCACGTACGACGCGACGAGCAGGATCTCGAACCCCACGTAGAGGTTGAAGAGGTCGCCCGCGATGAAGGCGTTGAAGATGCCCGCCGCGAGGATGAGGTACGACGGGTGGAAGATCGAGACGGGGGTCTCGTCGTCGCCGTCCGCCGCGCCCTGGCCGACAGAGAAGAGGAGGACGGCGAGGAGCACGACGCTCGAGACGGCGACGAGAAGGGCCGCGAGCCGGTCGACGTACAGGACGATGCCGAACGGCAGCGGCCATCCGGCGACCGACACGGCGAGCGGCGTGCCGAGATCGACCGCGATGAGGAGCACGACCGCGAGCACGAACGTCACGCTCAGCGTGAGGATCGACAGCGTCACCTGGAGCCGGCGCCGGCGGCCGAAGATGAGGGTCAGGGCCGCCCCGAGGAGCGGGATGGCGACGAGGAGCGGCACGAGGTTGCTCACGGGCTCTCCTCCCCTCGGTCGTCCTGATCGGCGCGGCGTCTGTATTCCGAATCCGGTATGTCGACGGGGGCGTCATCCTGCAGGCCCGGGGCATCCGCCGCGTGCAGGAGCGTGATGGGCGACGCGGCGACGCCCACGAAGTCGGTGACTGACTCGTCGCCGGTCTCCGCGTCCTCCTCCTCGACCTCGAGCACGTCCTCCGTCTGGATCGCGCGCTCGCGCAGCGAGAGGTCCTCCTCGTCGTCCTCGACCGTGTCGGCCCGGCCGAGCTGCCACGACCGGTAGATGAGCGCGAGGAGGAATGCGCTCACGGCGAAGGTGATGACGATCGCCGTGAGCATGAGGGCCTGCGGGAGCGGATCGCTCTGCGGCCCGTCGTCGCCGTAGAACGGCGAGACCCCGGGGTACCCCATGACGGTCAGCAGCAGGAGGTTCGTCGCGTTGCCGAGGAGCAGGAAGCCGATGAGCACGCGCGTGAGGCTCCGCTCGAGCATCGCGTAGACGCCCGCTGCGTACAGGCCGGCCATGATCGCGATGAGCGTGAACGAGGTGGTCATCGGGTCACCGCCGTCTGCTCCTGGGCATCCTTCTCGGTGCGCAGCTGGCGGTCCACCTCGGCGCCGAGGCTCCTCAGGACGTCGAGCACGAGCCCGATGACGACGAGGTAGACGCCGATGTCGAAGATCGTCGACGTGACGAACTCGACGTGGCCGACGAGCGGCAGATCGGCCTCCCAGACCCCGCGCGTGAGCGGGTCGAGTCCGAACAGCAGCGGCACGACCGCGGTCCCCACTGCGAGCACCATCCCGATGCCCAGCAGCTGGCCGGCGTCGCCCGGCGCCGCGACACCGAGCTCGTATCGCCCGCCGGCGATGTACCGCATGACGAGCGCCATGCCGGCGACGAGCCCGCCCGCGAATCCGCCGCCGGGCAGGTTGTGGCCTGCGAAGAGCAGATAGAGCGACACGACGATGATCGTGTGGAAGAGGATGCGCACGATCACCTCGAGCAGGATCGAGCGCGCCTCGCGGCTCATCCGCTGTCCGCCGACGAGCCACGCGCGCGGCCGGTCGCGGTTGGCGCTCGTCTCGGTGCGGATCCCATCCGTCGTCTCCACGAGCGGGCGTGTGCGGCCCGCCTTGCGCGCGGCCCGCGGGAGCTTCCGGGTCGTCGAGCGCAGCGTGTCGGAGCGGTGCGTGACGAACACGAGCGACGCGACGCCGGTCGCCGCGAGGACGAGCACCGAGAGCTCGCCCATCGTGTCCCATCCGCGCAGGTCGACGAGGGCGACGTTCACGATGTTCCGGCCGTGGCCGATCTCGTAGGCCATCTCGCCCCACGCCGTCGAGATCGGCTCGTGGATGCGCGCACTCGAGGCGAGGACGGCCACGACCGCCATCGTGATGCCGACCGCGATCGCGAGGACGGCGCGCGCCACGGGGGCCACCGAGTCGTTGTGGCTTCCGAGCCGAGACGGCAGTCGGCGCAGCACGAGCGCGAAGGCGATGAGGGTGATCGCCTCGACGAGCACCTGCGTGAGCGCGAGGTCGGGGGCTCCCTCGACCGCGAAGAGCACGACCATCCCGAGCCCCGTGACCGAGACGAGCACGACGCCCGTGTAGCGCTTCCGCGCGCGCACCGCGAGGATGCCCGCGGCGATCATGAGCGGTGCGGCGGCGAGCTGCACGGGGTGCTGCCACGCGTCGAGCGCGACGCGCCACTCGTGGCCGGCGAGGAGCACGGTCCCCTCCGCGGCGACGAACACGACGAAGATCGTCCCGACGTACAGGGGCAGCGACCCACGCTGGGTGATCGAGGTCACCGCGACCGACAGGCGGTCGACCGTGCGGGTCGTCGCGTAGTAGACGTCGGCCGCCTGGATGCGCAGGACGCGGCCCGATGCATCCCAGCCGGTGCGGCGCGCGACCCAGAAGACTCCGGCGCCCGCGACGATCGTGAGCAGCGACAGCAGGAGCGCGGGCTCGAGACCGTGCCAGAGCGCGAGGTGGTAGTGCCCGTCGCCCAGGGCGGTGTCGGCATAGCCCGACAGGACGTCGTCGAGGAGCGGTGCGACGAGCCCGCCCGCGAGCGCGAGGGACGCGAGGATGAGCGGCGACGTGAGGAACCCGAGCGGCGGATCGGGCCAGTGCGTCTGCTCCCGCTGCGCGCCGCTCGCGTCGCGCTTCGTCCAGAACGCACCCCAGACGAAGCGGATGCCGTACGCGAGCGTGAGCGCCGATCCGAGGACGACGCCGACGAGGGCGATGAGACCCCAGACGTCGCCCGCGAGCGCCCCGTCGAGGAGCGCCGTGAAGGCGGCCTCCTTCGCCACGAACCCGAGGGTCGGCGGCAGGCCGGCCATCGTCGCGACGGCGACCATCGAGAGGGCCGCCATCGTCGGCGCCTGACGGCCGACACCGCTCAGCTCGTCGATGTCGCGCGTCGAGAGCTGACGGTCGATCACGCCGACGACGAGGAAGAGGGCCGACTTGAACAGCGCGTGCGAGAGGAGGAGCGCGATGCCCGCGAGCGCGGTGTCTCGCGCGCCGAAGCCGATCACCGTCGAGATGAACCCGAGCTGGCTCACCGTGCCGAACGCGAGGATGCGCTTGAGGTCGGTCTCGCGCAGCGCCTGGACGCCGGCGAGGATCATCGTCACGACGCCGAGCGTGACGACCACGGGGCGCCAGGGGTCGCTCTCGGCGAAGGCGGGGGCGAACCGGGCGAGCAGGTAGATGCCCGCCTTCACCATGGCGGCGGCGTGGAGGTAGGCGCTGACCGGAGTCGGCGCGGCCATCGCACCGGGAAGCCAGAAATGCAGGGGGAACAGCGCCGACTTGCTGACGGCGCCCACGAGCAGGAGCACGAGCGCCACATCGACGAGCGGGCCGGTCGGCGCGAGCTCGAGGATGCCCGACAGGCTCGTGGTGCCCGCGACCACGACGAGGATCACGACGCCGACGAACATGACCAGGCCGCCGAGCGTCGTCACGAGGAGCGCCTGCAGGGCAGCACGGCGGCTCGCGGCACGTGTGTGATAGTGCCCGATGAGGAGGTACGAGAGGATGCTCGTCATCTCCCAGAACATGACGAGCATGACGGCGTCGTCGGTCAGCACGAGCCCGTACATCGCCCCCGCGAAGGCGAGGAGCACCGCCGAGAAGCGGCCCAGACCCGACGTCTTGCCGCGGAAGTACACGCGGCAGTAGAGCATGACGAGCGCGCCCACGCCGGTCACGACCAGGGTCATGACCCAGCTCAGCGTGTCCATCCGCATCGAGAGCGCGACGTCGAGCGGCCCGATCCAGGTGTATGACTCGAACGGAATGGGGCCCTCGATCACACGGGGCGAGACGACCACCGCATGCACGAGCGCCGCGAGGGGGAAGAGGGCCGCGACCCAGAAGACCCGCGCTCCGAGCCACTTCGCCAGAACCGGAAGCAGAAGCGCTCCGCCCGCGAACATCGCCAGGAGCACGAGCATAGGCATCTCCTCTGGCTCGTCGCGCGCGGCGGGTCAGGTGCGGGGTTTCGCTCCATTCTAGGTGCCGATCCGCGTGATCCTGCCGAAAACCTGGGAAATGCCCTCTGCGGCATGCATCTTGAGGCGCTCCAGAGCCCCTCTCGACGGTTAGGCTCGTGCGGTGCGTCTCGTCATCGCCCGCTGCTCCGTCGACTACACCGGTCGACTCAATGCGCATCTGCCGCTCGCCACGCGCGTGCTCATGCACAAGGGCGATGGGAGCCTGCTCGTGCACTCGGACGGCGGCTCGTACAAGCCGCTGAACTGGATGAGCCCGCCCTGCCGTCTCGACGTCGTCGAGCCGGATGAGGAGCTCGCCTCGGCCGGGGTCGTGCAGGTGTGGAAGGTCACGCACAAGAAGACCGGCGACGCCCTGACGGTGCGCATCCACGAGGTGCTGAGCGACACGCAGCACGACCTCGGCGTCGACCCCGGCCTCATCAAGGACGGCGTCGAGGCCGACCTGCAGCGCCTGCTCGCCGAGCAGGTCGATCTCATCGCGACCGGCGCGACCCTCGTGCGCCGGGAGTACCCCACCGCGATCGGGCCCGTGGACCTCCTCGTGCGCGACTCGGCCGGCGTCGCGATCGCGGTCGAGGTGAAGCGCCGCGGCGACATCGACGGCGTCGAGCAGCTCACGCGGTACCTCGAGCTGCTCGGCCGCGACCCCCATCTCGCACCCGTGCAGGGCGTGTTCGCTGCCCAGGAGATCAAGCCGCAGGCCCGCGTGCTCGCAGAGGACCGCGGCATCCGCTGCCTGACCCTCGACTATGAGGAGATGAAGGGCATCGAGTCGGGCGTCCCCCGACTGTTCTGAGGCCGTCCTCCGCCCAGGTCGCACTTACCGGCCCCAAACCGGCCAACACGGACGCCAACTGCGACCTGAACAACCCCTCCCCCGCCCAGGTCGCACTTCGCGGCCCCAAACCGGCCGATACCGACGCCAACTGCGACCTGAACAACCCCTCCCCCACCCAAGTCGCACTTTCCGGCCCCAAACCGGCCGATTTGGACGCCGACTGCGACCTGAACAACCGCGGCCGGCGAGACGGATCAGCCCCTAGGCCCGGCGCAGGCGCAGCGTCACGAGCTCGAACGGCCGCAGCTCCAGAGCCAGCGCATCGCCTGATCCGGCGTCCAGCGCGCGTTCGAGGAGGTCCGTCCGCCGCGCATCGGCGACCGCGAACCCCGGCACGAGCCGGCCCGAGGCGCGCGCCCCGCGGGCCTCGTACAGGCGCACGACGACGTCCCCTGACCCGTCCTCCGCGAGCTTGACCGCCTCGACGAGGATCGAGGGCGCTCCGTCGATCCTCACGATCGGCTCGACGGGGCGACCGCGCCGGATGCGCGGTGGCAGGTTGAGCCGGTAGCCCTCTGCCGCCGCGTCGAGGATCCCGCCGGTCGACACCGCATGGCGGAAGACGTGCACGCCCTGGTCGGCCTCGGGGTCGGGGAACACCGGCGCCCGCAGCAGCGACTCCCGCACGCGCGTCGCGCCGCCCCCACCGGCACGCGCACGGCGCGTCACGTCGTGGCCGTAGACGCGGTCGTTCGCGACGGTGACGCCGAAGCCGGGCTCGTCCACGTGCAGCCATCGATGCGCCACGGTCTCGAACCGCGCGGCGTCCCACGACGTGTTGGCGTGGATCGGGCGGCGGATGTGTCCGAACTGGATCTCCGACGCCGCCGTGTCGGCGAGCACGTCGACGTCGAACGCGAGCTTGAGGAGCTTCTGCCGCTCGTGCCAGTCGACCGTCGTCTCGATGTCCAGCGCGGCGCCGTGCGGCGCGATCCGCAGGCGCTGCACGACGGAGGACCTCCCCACCTCGCGCTCCACGACGACCGCGTTCCCCTCGATCCGGATGGCCGCGGTGCGGGCGGGCGCGAGCGGGGTGCGGTTGAAGTGGTGGTCGATGTCCCACGCGTCCCACTGGTTCGGGGTGTCGCGGAACAGCTGCAGCACGTTGCCGCGCCCCTCGGGCGGCACGACTTCGCGACCGGCTCGGCGGTCGACGAACGACACGATCTCGCCGTCGGCGTCGATCACGACCCGGAGGGCGTCCGACTCGAGCACGCACCCGCCGTCGGCTTCGCGCACGGATGAGCCCGCGCCATCCGCTCGTGTCGGCACTGCGGCGAGCGCCGGCGCCCCGTGGAGCGCGATGGGCGCCGCGTTGAACACGACCTCCTCGTCGCCGTCGCCCGCGAGCACGTCGAGCGCGTCGGCGATGAGCGCCTCGAGGTCGTCGGCCACGCGCGCGTAGTTCTCCTCGGCCTGCTGGTGCACCCAGGCGATCGACGAGCCGGGCAGGATGTCGTGGAACTGCTGCAGGAGCACCGTCTCCCATGCGCGGCGCAGCGCGTCTGCCGGGTACGGCGCCCCGTGCCGCACGGTCGCGACGGTCGCCCACAGCTCGGCCTCGCGCAAGAGGTGCTCGCTGCGCCGGTTGCCCGCCTTCGTGCGCGCCTGCGACGTGTACGTGCCGCGGTGGAACTCGAGGTAGAGCTCGCCCGACCACGTCGCCGGCGACGGATGGCCCGCGCGGGCCTGCGCGAAGAAGGCGTCGGGGCGCAGGAAGTCGACGCGAGGCGACCCCTCGAGGTCGCGCTTGCGGAGGCCGGTCTCGATCATCTCGCGCGTGGGCCCTCCCCCGCCGTCGCCGTAGCCGAACGGCACGAGCGACAGATCGCTGATCCCGCGCTCGGCGTTCTGGCGCTCGGCGCGCGCGAGGTCGACCGCGCCGAGATCGGAGTTGTACGTGTCGACGGGAGGGAAGTGCGTGAAGACGCGGGTGCCGTCGACGCCCTCCCACAGGAAGGTGTGATGCGGCATGACGTTCGTCTCGTTCCACGAGATCTTCTGGGTGAGGAAGTTCTCCGATCCCGATGCCGCGACGATCTGCGGCAGCGCACCGGAGTATCCGAAGGAGTCCGGCAGCCACACCTCAGTCGTCTCGACCCCCAGCTCGCGCAGGAAGAACCCCTTGCCCGCGACGAACTGGCGAGCGAGCGCCTCGCCGCCCGGCATGTTCGTGTCGGATTCGACCCACATGCCGCCCACCGGCGCCCACCTCCCCTCGGCGACGCGCTCGCGGATGCGCGCGAAGAGCTCGGGATAGTGCTCCTTCATCCACGCGTACTGCTGCGCCGACGACGCCGCGAACACGAAGTCGGGGTAGCGGTCCATGAGGTCGAGCACGTTCGAGAACGTCCGCGCGCACTTGCGGATGGTCTCGCGCACGGGCCAGAGCCACGCCGAGTCGATGTGCGCATGGCCGACGGCCGCGACCCGGTGCGTCGAGGCGGGGGATGCCGCGGCGAGCGCGGGTGAGAGCGCCTCCCTCGCGAGCGCCGCGGTCCCCGGGACGTCGTCCGGGTCGAGGGCGTCGGAGGCCCGCTCGAGGGCGCGGAGCAGGCCCGCGCGCCGCGTCGACCGCTCGGGAAGCACCGCGAGGAGACCCTCGAGCGTCGACCAGTCGCGCTCGAGCGCCGCGACCTCGCGATCGCGCAGCACGAGGCGCACGCCCCCGAAGCGGTACAGGGGGTCGCTCCCCGCGGTCGCCTTGTCGCCGAGCGCCGTCGGGCGGAACTCCCAGTCCGACCCCACGTCGGGGTTCGAGGCCGCCTCGATGAGCACGTCGACGTGCGCGGCTGCCGCATCGACGGCGACCCAGTCGTTGCGCGGCTCGAGTCCCTTGAGCACGCTCCCGTCCGGCGTGTAGACGAGGCCCTCGCACTGGAAGCCGGGCTGCCCCGCGATGAACCCGAGATCCACGACGAGCTCGATGTCGTGCGTCCCCGCCTCCGCACGCTCGCGCCATCCGCTCGGCACCTCCGCGCGCACGCGGAACCAGGTCGTGCCCCACGGGCGCCCCCACGCGTCGCCCGATGCGATCGGCCTGAAGCCGTCGCGCGGCACGGCGCCGAGGGGCACCGGCTCGTCCGGCGCCTCCCACGCCTCGACCTCGATCGGCGCCTGCTCGGCGCGGATGGCCGGGGCGATGCGATCGCGGTAGGTGCGGGCGATGCGGCTCGCGATCAGGGCGGAGTCATCGTGCATGGGGGTTCCTTTCCGAAGTGTGGGTCAGCCCTTGACCGCGCCGGCGAGAGCGAATGATCCGCCCGAGAGCCGTGTGACGAGGACGTACAGCGCGAGGACGGGGAGTGAGTAGATGAGGGAGAACGCCGCGAGCTGCCCGTAGGCGACCGCGCCGTACTGCCCGAAGAAGGCGAAGATGCTCACGGCGGCCGGCTGCCGGTCGGGGCTCAGCAGCAGCACGAACGGGACGAAGAAGTTCCCCCAGGCCTGCATGAACACGAAGATGAAGACGACTCCGATGCCCGAGCGCATGAGCGGCATGACGACGCGCGTGAGGGTGGTCAGCATCGATGCGCCATCGACCCACGCGGCCTCCTCGAGTGAGATCGGCACGGAGTCCATGAAGTTCTTCGTCATCCAGATCGCCATCGGGAGGGACGTCGCCGCGAGGAACAGGACCGTTCCGAGGACGGAGTCGATGAGGTTGAACCACACGAACAGCATGTAGACGGGCACCATCATCGCGGTGATCGGCAGACAGGTGCCGAAGAGCACGCCGTAGAGGAACGGCTGGTTGATGCGCAGCCGGTACCTCGAGAGCGGATAAGCCGCGAGGACGGCGACGATCACGGTGATGATCGCGCATCCTCCCGACAGGATGACGCTGTTCAGCAGCGGTCGGAAGGCGAGCTCGGGCGTGAGGACCGCCGTGAAGTTCTCGAGCGTCCATTCCGCAGGGATCGCGACCGACAGCGTGGCGGACCGGTCGAACGAGGCGAGCAGGAGCCACCCCATCGGGAGGAGGAAGGCGACGCCGATCACGACCAGGATGAGGTTGGCCGTGAGGCGCAGCCCGCGTCCTCGCGGCGACGTCAGTGCGAGCGTCATCGGTCTGCCTCCGGTCGCAGAGCACGGATGTACACGATCGAGAAGATGCCTCCGACGACGAGCAGGATGGTCGCGATCGCGGTCCCGAAGCCGAGCTCGGAGAACTTGAACGCCTCCTGATAGGCGAGGACGGGGAGCGTCGACGA
The DNA here is from genome assembly GCF_049065455.1 of Microbacterium sp. SA156. Classification (NCBI taxonomy): domain Bacteria; kingdom Bacillati; phylum Actinomycetota; class Actinomycetes; order Micrococcales; family Microbacteriaceae; genus Microbacterium; species Microbacterium sp. SA156. The sequence goes on along the minus strand of NZ_JBAKGU010000003.1, from coordinate 246,821 downwards.
GGAGGTGCCGGGGCCGCCCCCGGTCATCACGTAGATGAGCGTGAAGACGGACAGCGTCTGCAGGGTGGTGAGCATGAGGTTGGTCGAGATGCTCCGTCGGATCATCGGCACCGTGATGTAGGCGAAGCGCTGCCATCCGCGCGCGCCGTCCACCTCGGCCGACTCGGTGATCTCCGGCGGCACCTCGGCGAGCGCCGCCGAGTACACGAGCATCGAAAACGCGGTGCCGCGCCAGATGTTCGCGAGGATGACCGAGAGCATCGGCGCGTCGTACAGCCAGGACGGACCCTCCACGCCGACCAGCCCGAGCAGAGCGTTGAGCGTCCCGTCCTGCGCGAAGAACGCGTACGCCGCGAACGACGCGACGATCTCGGGGAGCACCCAGGCGCCGACCACGATCGTCGCCACCACGCCCCGCACGATAGCGGCCGACGAGCGCATCGCGAGCGCGAGGATCATCCCGAGAACGTTCTGGCCGATGATCGCCGAGCCGATGAGGAAGACGAGCGTGAGGACGACCGACTGCGGGAAGTCCGGATCGGAGAAGAGATCGATGTAGTTCTGGAATCCGACGAACTCGACGTCTCGCGCGGCGGCGCCCCTCAGAGCCGCGTTCGTGAAGGCCCCGTAGAACGAGCTGATCACGGGCCCGAGCAGGAACACCGCGAGGAGCACGACGGCGGGCAGAAGCGGGAGCGCGCGCACCGCGTCGCGACGGAGCCGCCCGCGCGGCGGGCGGGGACCGCCCCGTCGTCGGCGCGGGTCCGCGCCGACGACGAGAGCGGTCTCGGACAGGACGTCACCCATCCTGCGTGTTCTCCTCGCCCACGATGTCGACGACCGCCGCGTCGTACGCGGCCGCGGCTTCCTCGGGCGTCTGCTGCCCCGTCATGACCGCCTCCATGGCCACGGTGATCTCGTTCGAGATCTGCGCGTAGTCGCTCGTCGCCGGGCGGTAGTGCGTGACGTCCACGAGCGAGGAGAAGAACTCGAACGACTCGTTCGCTGCGGTGTACTCCGGGTCGTCGGCGACGTCGGAGCGCACCGCGATCTGGCTCGCCGCGATGTCGTATGTCTGCGAGTTCTCCTTGTTCAGCGCGAGTGCGATGAAGTCCCACGCCGCATCGGGATTGTCCGTTCCCGCGCCCATCGCGAGCGTCCATCCGCCCGACATGCTCGTCGCGCCCGGCTCCTGGCCGTTCTGCGTGGGCATCGGCGCCTGGCCCATCACCTCGCTCCACTCCGGCCACGGAGCGGTTCCGGTCTCGAGCCACGTGCCGCTCAGCCACGAGCCGTCGAGCGCGATCGCCAGCTTGCCCTGCGGCAGCCATTCGGCGGCGACCTTCGTCCCCACGTTCGTGTCGAGCGCCTCCTGCGGCGTCGGCCCGAGCTCACCCTGGTAGACGTCGGCGATGAACTGCAGCGCGTCGACGAACCCCTGGGAGCCGGTCACCCACTTCGAGGTCTCCGTGTCGTAGAGCGTGTCGTCCGTACCGTACAGGAGCATCTCGAAGCCCTGCATGGCCGCGGCCTCCCCCTGCGGCTTGCCGGCGTACACGTTGAGAGGGATGACGTCAGGGATCGACTCCTTGATCGTCTGCGCTGCATCGAGGACGTCCTGCCAGGTCTTGGGCTCCCATGGGACCGGCAGCCCGGCCTGCGCGAACAGCTCGGTGCTGTACCAGAGCGCGCGCGTGTCCGTTCCCATGGGGATCCCGTAGATCTTCCCGTCGTCGCCGAGCCCCGCCTGCTTCGCGTTGTCGAAGAACTGGTCCCAGTCGTCCCACTCCGCGACGTAGTCGTCGAGAGGAGCCAGGTAGCCGGCGTCCACGTCGGACTTGATCATGAAGGTGTCCTCGTACATGACGTCCGGCGCCGTGGCGGGCGACTGGTTCATGAGAGCGAGTTTCGTGAAGTAGTCGTTCTGCTGTGCCTCGATCGGCACGAGCTCGACCGTGACGCCCTCGTGCGCCTCCTCGTAGTCCGCCTTCACGTCCTGGAGGAGGTCGTCGAGCTGGGTGAACGTCCCGAACTTCTGGTACGCGACGCGGATCGTGTCCGCATCGCCGCCTGCCTCGCCGCCTCCGCAGCCGGAGAGCAGCAGCGCACCGGCCCCCAGCAGTGCCAGCGACGTCATCGTCCTGCGCATCATGAGACTCCCTTGTCCGCATCGGCCGACGCGTCGGTGCGCGGCCGCTTCGAGAATTAATAAATCGTCTTGGTTTACTAAAGTCAAGATGCTCGCGGGGATGCGCTCCTGCGAGGTCGATACTGGAGACGGAGGTGCGGCCCATGATGCGACGCGGCGCGAACCTGCCGTCGATCGGCGAGTTCAATCAATCCGTCGTGCTCGACGTCATCCGCGTGGCGCCGACGGGGGTGAGCCGCGTCGAGATCGCGGCCCAGACCGGTCTGTCGTCGCAGACGGTGACGAACGTCGCCCGGCGCCTCCTCGCCGATGGGCTCATCCGCGAGGGCGAGCGGCTCGCGACCGGCCCGGGGAAGCCGCGCACCTCGCTTCATCTCGTCCCCGGGGCGCGCACCGCGGTCGGCATCCACCTCGATCCGTCGTTCATCACGTACACCGTCGTGGATCTCGCCGGTTCGGTGATCGCGCGAGCGGCGACCCCGACGCCGCCCGTGCTCTCGCCCGCCGACGTCATCGAGAGCATGCGGCTCTCGGTCGAGCGGCTCCTGGGCGAGGCGGGTATCGACCGCGCCCGGCTGCTCGGCATCGGGATCGCCGCGCCCGGCCCGCTCGACCTCGAACGGGGAACCGTCGACAACCCGCCGCTGCTCCCCGGGTGGAACGGCGTCCCCCTGAGGGACGCCCTCGGTGACGCGCTCGGCCTTCCCGTCGCGCTCGAGAAGGATGTGACCGCCGCGACCATCGGCGAGCTCTGGTCCGGCCACGACAGCGTGCGAGACGACTTCGCCGTCTTCTACGTCGGCACAGGCGTGGGTCTCGGCGTCGCACTGGACCACAGCGTCCGGCGCGGTGCCACGTCGAATCTGGGAGACATCGGCCACCTCCGGGTGTCTCACGAAGGCGTCGTCTGCGCATGCGGGAACCGCGGCTGCCTCGGAGAGAACATCGCACCGGCCCGCCTCGTGCGCGACGCCGTGCGGGAAGGGATCATCCCGCACGTGGATCCCGCCGATCACGGCGCGATCGCCGCCGCCTACGCCGACGTCTGCGCCGCCGGCGCCTCCGACGAGCGGGCGGCGCGCCTCCTCGAGCAGATCGCCGGCGACATCGCCACGGCGGTCGTCGCGGTCGCGAACCTCCTCGACCTCAGCGACATCGTCTTCAGCGGAGCGTTCTGGAACCACCTCGCGCCGGTCGTCCTCCCGGAGGTCGGGCGCCTCATCGCCCGCTCCCGCGCATACGTCCTGCCGCATGCGCTCCGCGTGTCGACCTCGTCCCTCGGCTCCGATGCGACCGCCATCGGAGCGGGGTGCCAGGTGCTCAGCTCGGCCTTCGCGCCGTCTGCGGCGCCCCTCGTGCGACCCGCGCCGGTCTGACGCGTGCGTCGGTGCGGCGACGCGCCGCGGATAGGGTGGGGAGCATGGCGTCCGAGATCTCCCCCTGGTCCTGCATCCTCTGGGACGTCGACGGGACCGTCGCCGACGCATCCGCCGGGATCCTCCCCCGCATCACGCAGGTCCTCACCGACCTCGGTCGGACCCCGCCCGGCCCCGACGAGCTGTCGGCGTGGATCGGCCCGCCCATGCTCGAGTCGTTCCAGGTGCGCGGCATGCTGAGCCCCGAGGAGGCCGTCGACGCCGTCGCGCGCTACCGCGAGCTCGCCGCGCGCGAGGGCTACGCCGAGTCGGTCGCGCTGTACCCCGGCGTCGCCGACCTCATCCACGCCGTGAACGCGGCGGGCGTTCCGCAGGCGACCGCGAGCACGAAGCCCGAGAACCAGGTGATCGCGATCCTCGAGCACTACGGACTCGCCGGCTGCTTCACCTCGATCACGGGCGCGTCCTCCGATGCCGACTCACTCGACACGAAGGCCACCGTGCTCGCGAAGGCGCTCGAGCGGCTGAAGGAGGCGGGGGTCGACACGTCGCACCCCGTGCTCATCGGCGACCGCCACCACGACGTCGACGGCGCCACGGAGCACGGCGTTCCCGTCATCTTCGTCCGATGGGGCTTCGGCACCCCGGGCGAGGAGGAGGGCGCGATCGCGGTCGTCGACGACATCGACCAGCTGCGGCCGCTTCTGCTGTCCGAGCAGTCCGAGCAGTCCGACGCCGCCTAGCCCGCCGCCGTGTTCGACGACTTCGACATCGAGCTCGAGACCGTCCTGGCGTGGGTCCTGCCCGCACTCGCGGTCTTCGCGGGAGCCGCGCTCGTCGTCGTGCTGACGGTGTGGATCGTCAAGCGCGCCCGTCGGGGTCGCCGGGCGCGTGCGCGGGCCACGACCGCCCTGGACGGCGTCGGCACGAAGCTCGTCGCGCTCGACGACGCGGTGGATGAGCTCGAGCTCGAGCTGCAGCTCTCGGGAGCCCTGTACGGCGGCGACCCGCCGCCCACGCTGCGCCGGTCGCGCATGACCGCGCAGCACACGCGCGACGACGCGTTCGGCGAGTACCGCGCGCTGCGCGAGTCGACCGAGCTTCCCGCACGCGTCCGCCGAGCCGCGCGCGCCCTCACGGCGCGCCTCGACAGGGCGCTGCAGGCCGTCGAGGCCGCACGCGGCGAGCACAGCGCCTGGATCGCCTCGCACGTCACAGCGGCCGAGCAGGTGGCGTCCGCACGCGAGCGCCTCGCGGGCGTCACCGAGCGGATGGGCGACCCCACGGCGCTCCTCGACGACCTCGCGGCACGCGCGGATCGGTCGGAGTGGGACGACGCCGCGGGCGCGGCGGACGACGCCCGAGCGGCGCTCGAGGATGCTCGTCGCCTCCTCGACGAGGCGGAGCGAGCCGCGCAGGACCCGTCCCGATCGGCCCTGGACGACCTCGCGGCGGCTGAGCGCCGACTCCGCACGGCCGAGCAGCGGTCGCGCGCGCTCGAAGAGCGCCACCGCATCGTGCTGCAGGCGGCGCAGGCGGTGCGCGGCGAGCTCGACGCCGCAGCCGCGGCCATCCGCTCGGCCACGGGCATCCGCGCGGCGCTCGAGCCATCCGATGCCGAGCGCCTCGGGCGCGAGATCGAGCGGGCGGCCGACGAGCTCGATCGGCTGCGCGCGGAGGCGGAGCGCCGGCCCGTCGCGACGAACGAGGGCGTCGCCCGTCTGCGCGACCGTCTCGACATGGCCCTCGCGGATGCCCGCACGGCGCAGCAGCGGCTGCTCGGCGCGCGCAGCGCCCTCCCCGGCACCCTGGCCGCCGCACGCTCGGCGCTCGCCCGGGCGGAGACCGCAGTCGGCCACGGGGCGTCGCTCGAGGCGCGGGTGCGACTCGACGCCGCCCGCGCGGAACTCGCCCAGGCGCGGCAGACCGTCGACCCGGTGGAGGCTCTCGACGACGCGCGCCGCGCCATCTGCCATGCCGAGGACGCGAAGGCGCTCGCGGACCACGACCGCGCGAGCGCGTGACCGCCGGCCCGTCCGGGCAGACGGAAGGGCCCGTGCGAGCTGGTCGCACGGGCCCTTCGAACGCTGTGGGTTACAGCGGGCGGATGTTCTCCGCCTGGAGGCCCTTGGGGCCCTGGGCGATTTCGAACTCCACGCGCTGGTTCTCTTCGAGCGAGCGGTAGCCGCTCGCGCTGATCGCGGTGTAGTGCGCGAAGACGTCAGAGCCGCCCTCGTCAGGAGCGATGAAGCCGAAGCCCTTCTCCGAGTTGAACCACTTGACGGTGCCTTGCGTGCTCATGTACTGCCGTTCTTCTTGATGGGTGCCGATGCAGATTTCGCGCCGACCGAGGCCCACGCTACGGGAGTCGAGCCGAAATGGATAGGGCCATCTGCCGAATGACGAAGATGGTCGGCAGATGGCCAGGAAAGGAATCAGCCCTCATCGACTAGGGGGGATAGCGATGAGGGCTGGACGACCGAGAGGGACGTCTGCGAACACGATACTGCATTTGTCCCCCAAATGGGGGACAAAATCGAGATTCATCAGATCGTGATGTTGCATCCGTCGGGGGCGTGTGGCGGCCCTTGTTTCTCGAGGGCAGGCCCCCTGTTCTCGAGGCCAGGACACCGTGTCTCACGCGGCGCCGGAACCGTGCCCGGATAACGACACCCCGCGAGACACGCACACCCCACCAAGGCGCCCATGTCTCACACGGCGCCGGAATCGCGCCCCGATAACCACACCTCGCGAGACACGGGCACCCCACCGCCAACACCCCACCGCCATCACCCCCCCCGCACCAGCGCCCCACCGCGTCCACGCGCAGGACCCCGCGCCCTCACAGCAGGGCGCGGGGTCCGGATGGTCGCGGTGCGGTGCGGGTCAGAGCCCCTGGGCCACGCGGTAGTAGACGGCGTTCCAGCGCAGCTCGCGCTCGAAGCCGGCGAGCGTCGTGTCTTCGTCGATCGTGACGAGCTCGACGCCCGACATCTTCGCGAAGTCGCGGAAGACCTCCACGCCGACCTGCGTCGACATCACCGTGTGGTGCGCGGCGCCGGCGGCGAGCCACGCGGCCGCCGAGGTGTGGAAGTCGGGCGCGGGCTTCCACAGCGCGTGCCCGACCGGCAGCTTCGGCATGGGCGCGGGGAGCTCGACGTTCTCGACGACGTTCGCGACGAGGCGGAAGCGGTCGCGCAGGTCGCTCATCGCGACGACGACGGCCGGGCCGGGGTCGGCGGTGAAGACGAGGCGCACGGGGTCCTCGCGGTCGCCGATGCCGAGCGGGTGCACCTCGAGGCGCGGCTTCGCCGTCGTGAGCGACGGGCTGACCTCGAGCATGTGCGCACCGAGGATGAGCTCGTTGCCGGGCTCGAGGTGGTACGTGTAGTCCTCCATGAGGCTCGCGCCACCGGGGAGGCCCGCGCCCATGACGGCCGCGAGGCGCACGAGGACCGCGGTCTTCCAGTCGCCCTCGGCCCCGAACCCGTAGCCGTCGGCCATGAGGCGCTGCACGGCGAGACCCGGGAGCTGACGGAGACCGCCGAGGTCCTCGAACGACGTCGTGAACGCGCTGAAGCCGCCCGCCTCGAGGAACGACCGCAGGCCGAGCTCGATCTTCGCGCCGTAGCGCAGCGACTCGGCGCGCTCCCCGCCGGGGCGGAGCTCCTCGACCACGTCGTAGAGCTCGAGGTACTCGTCGACGAGCGCGTCGACGTCGGCCTCGCTCGCCGCGTCGACGGCCTCGACGAGATCGTTCACGCCCCACGTGTTGACCTGCACACCGAGGCGGATCTCCGCCTCGGTCTTGTCGCCCTCGGTGACGGCGACGAAGCGCATGTTGTCGCCGAAGCGCGCGAGCTTGAGGCCCTGCGCGGCCGCGCGGCCGGCAGCCGCACGCGCCCACACGCCGACGCGCGCGGTGACCTTGGGGTCGCTCACGTGGCCGACCACGGTCGTCCGCGGAATGCCGAGTCGCGTCTCGATGTACCCGAACTCGCGGTCGCCGTGCGCGGCCTGGTTGAGGTTCATGAAGTCGAAGTCGATGTCGGCGTACGGCAGGTCGACGTTCACCTGCGTGTGCAGGTGGAGGAGCGGCTTCTGGAGCGCGTTCAGGCCCGAGATCCACATCTTCGCGGGGCTGAACGTATGCATCCACGCGATGAGGCCGATGACGTTGTCGTCGGCGTTGGCCTCGAGCACGATGCGGCGGATCTCGTCCGATCCCGTGAGGACGGGCTTCCAGACCACTCGGACCGGGACATCCGGCGAATCCACGAGGCCCTGAGCGACCTGCTGCGACTGCTCGGCCACCTGGCGGAGCGTCTCCTCGCCGTAGAGGTGCTGGCTCCCCGTGAGGAACCAGACCTCGTGCTGTGCGAGATCCGGGATGATGCTGCGGCTCATCGGTTCATGCCTCCCTGCGGCGTCTGGCCGTACACGTTCTGATAGCGGTTGTAGAGGTGGTCGATCTTCTCCTGCGGGATCGGCACCGGCTCGCCCAGCTGGCGGGCGATGTGGATGCTGCGCGCGGCATCCTCGACCATGACCGCCGCCTTGACGGCGTCCTTCGCGTCCTTGCCGATCGTGAAGGGGCCGTGGTTCTGCATGAGGACGGCGCGCGAGCGGTGCCCCCGCAGCGTCTCGACGATGCCGCGGCCGATCGAGTCGTCGCCGATGACCGCGAACGGCCCGATCGGGATCTCTCCGCCGAACTCGTCGGCCATGCCCGTGATCACGCAGGGGATGGGCTCGGCGCGGGCGGCCCACGCGACGGCGTAGGTCGAGTGCGTGTGCACAACGCCGCCGACCTCGGGCATATTCCGATACACGTATGCGTGCGCGGCGGTGTCGCTCGAGGGGCTGCGCTCCGAGCCGGGGGTGCCCTCGATGACGTCGCCGTCGAGGTCGCACAGGATCATGTTCTCGGGCGCGAGCTCGTCGTAGCTCACACCCGACGGCTTGATGACGAACAGGTCGGCGCCGGGCACGCGGCCCGAGACGTTGCCGCCGGTCCACACGACGAGACCGTAGCGCGTGAGCTCGCCGTGGAGCTTCGCGACGTCGGCGCGGACGCGGTCGATCGAGGCCTGGACCTCGGGGCTGAAGTCGGTCATGTCGTTCCTCGCTCTCAGGAGTCGGCAGGCGACGCGGACACGGCGGAGACGGCGGCCGCCTCGGCCGCGAGCCCCGCGCGCCAGCGCTGCAGGTAGGTGTCGAAGGCGGCGACGTCGGCCGCCTCCGGGACGATGGTGTCGGCCGACGCGCTCGCGAAGAGCTCCTCGTCGAGCCAGGTCGAGAGGTCGCGGCCCGAAGCCGAGCCGTCGATGACCGCGCGGCGGTACTGGCCGAGGACCGCGATCCCCCAGGCCCCGCCCTCGCTCGCGGTCTCGGCGACCGAGACGGGGGCGCCGATGGCGGCCGCGAGGATGCGCTGCGCGACGCCGCGCGTGCGGAACATGCCGCCGTGCGCGCGCATCTCCTCGATCGCGACGCCCTCGTCGGTGAGCGTCCGCATGCCGAGGCTCAGGGTGGCGAACGCGCCCTGCAGCTGCGCGCGCGCGAAGCCCGCGAGGGTCAGTCGCGCGTCGGGCGTGCGCACGAACATCGGCCGTCCCTCGGTCAGACCCGCGATGGGCTCGCCCGAGAGGAAGTTGTAGACGAGCATCCCGCTGTCGGCCTCGGCCTCGAGCGCCGTGCCGAGGAACGCCTCGAAGACCGCATCGGGCGCCGACGGATGGCCGAGCGCCGTCGCGAACTCGCCGAGGACATCCGCCCAGGCGTTGAGCTCGCTCGCGCCGTTGTTGCAGTGGACCATCGCGACCGCGTCGCCCGCGGGGGTCGTGACGATGTCGATCTCCTCGTGCGGCGTGCGCGGGCCCTCCTCGAGCACGACCATCGCGAAGATGCTCGTGCCGGCGCTGACGTTGCCCGTGCGCGGCGCGACGGCGCCGGTGGCGACCATGCCCGTACCCGCGTCGCCCTCGGGCGGGCAGAGCGGGATGCCCGGCTGCAGCGCCCCCGACTCGTCGAGGAGAGCGGCGCCGTCGGCCGTGAGGGTGCCGGCGTCCTCGCCCGCGCTCAGCACCTCGGGCAGCGCGTGGGCGATCCGCAGCCCCTCCGCGCCGTGCTCGGCGGCGAGGCGGTCGAAGGTGCTCAGCATCGTCGCGTCGTACGTGCCGGTCGCGGTGTCTATCGGGAACATCCCCGACGCGTCGCCCACGCCGAGCACGCGGCGCCCCGTGAGCAGCTCGTGCACGTAGCCCGCGAGGGTCGTGATCGCGTGCACGCGGGGCACGTGCTCCTCGCGGTCGAGGACGGCCTGGTGGAGGTGCGCGACCGACCAGCGCAGCGGGATCGCGAAGGCGAAGGCCTCGCTGAGCTCGGCCGCCGCGGGCCCCGTGTTCGTGTTGCGCCACGTGCGGAACGGCACGAGCAGCTCCCCCTCCGCGTCGAACGCGAGGTAGCCGTGCATCATCGCGGAGACGCCGATCGCGGCGAAGGTCGTGGGCTTCGCACCGTGGTCGCGCTCGACGTTCTCCGCGAGCTCGCGGTACGCGGCGCGCACGCCCGCGCGGACGTCGTCGAGCGAGTACGTCCACAGCCCGTCGACGAGCTGGTTCTCCCACGTGAAGCCGCCCGTCGCGAGCGTCGTTCCGTCCGGTGCGACGAGGCACGCCTTGATGCGGGTCGACCCCAGTTCGATCCCGAGCGACGCCTGCGCGATTGCATCCGACATCTGTCCTCCTCGACGCGTCCATGACCGCGGATGTGAGCGCTCACATTGATGTGTGCGGTTCAGATTACCGCGCACGAGGGCCATCCGCAATCGCCGGATGACCGGGGCCGGCTCCGCGGGCCGTCAGCCCCGGCGCGGAGAGGCGGTCGACCCGCGCACGATGAGGCGCGGCGCGACCGCGGCCGGGGCGGTCGCCTCTCCCCCGTCGAGACGCCCGTCGAGACGCGCGACGAGGCGCGCGACGGCGAGCCTCCCGATCTCGGCGAAGTCCTGGTGCGCCGTGGTGAGCGGCGGCAGGCAGTGCGCGGCCTCGGGGATGTCGTCGAACCCCGTCACGCTCACGTCGTCGGGCACACGCAGCCCGCGGTCGGACAGGCCGTGGATGATCCCGAGCGCCATCTGGTCGTTGCCCGCGACGATCGCGGTCGTCTCCGGCGCGATCGACGCGGCGAGCGCGTAGCCCGCATCGGCCGTCCAGTCGCCCTCGAGCGTCGGGAGCGGCGCGAGTCCGCGCTCGCGCGCCGTGCGCTCGAACGCGGCGCGACGCAGATCGGCCTCGATGTATCCCGCCGGACCGGCGACATGCTGGATGGCCGTGTGCCCCAGGCCGCGGAGGTGGTCGACGAGCGCGCCGACGCCGGCCAGCTGGTCGACGGCCACGGCGTCGGGGCCCTCGCCGCCCGCCTGCAGGGTGAGGACGGGCAGGTCGACGCCCTCGAGCTCGGCCAGCATCACCCGGTAGGGCGTGATCGCCACGAGCGCCTCGACCGAGTGATCGAGGAGGAACTCGACGCCCGCCCGCACGGCGTCGGGCTCGGGCACGACGCTCGTCACGAGCGGCCGGTACCCGGCGTCGCGCACCGCGTGTTCGACCGCGAGCAGGGTGCTGACCGGCCCGAATCCAGCCGTCGCCGGCGTGAGCACGCCGATCGACCCCGTGCGGCTCGTCGCGAGGGTGCGTGCGGCGACGCTGCGCCGGTAGCCGAGCTCGCGGATGGCGTCGAGCACCTTCTCGCGCGTGGCCGGCCGGATGCCCTCGAAGTCGTTCAGCACGCGCGAGACGGTCTGGTGCGAGACGCCCGCGCGCTGCGCGACGTCGTAGATGCTCGGCACTCGCCGCTGATCCGCCATCCGGTCCTCCTGCGCCTCCCACGCTAGCGGCACATCCCGCAACCCCTTCGCGGATGTCGGAGGGTGCCCGTAGCGTCGGCGGCATGCACGGGATCGTTCCTCCTTATCTGCTCGAGCGCCTCACCCGCCACGAAGACGAGGCGGTGTCGACGTGCGCGGCACGCACCCTCACCGTCGACGGCGCGCTGCGCACGAAGCGGTCTCTGGCGGCGCCCACGACATGGCCGCGCGCGGCGATGACCGCGCCCGGGCCGCAGCGGACGATCTCCGACGCGCAGAACACGACCGCGCTGCCCGGCAGCACCGTCCGCCGCGAGGGCGATCCCGCCACGGGCGATGCGGCGGTCGACGAGGCGTACGACGCGCTCGGCGCGACCTGGACGATGCTCTTCGATGCCTTCGGGCGCGACTCGCTCGATGGTGCGGGCCGCCCGCTTCTGGCCACCGTGCACTACGGCGACCGATACGACAACGCCTTCTGGGACGGCGAGCGGATGGTCTTCGGCGACGGGGACGGCGAGGTCTTCCGCTCGTTCACGTCGGCGATCGACATCGTGGGGCACGAGCTCGGGCACGGGCTCATCCAGTCGACGGTCGACCTCGTCTACCAGGGGCAGCCCGGGGCGCTCAACGAGTCGATGGCCGATGTCATCGGCAGCCTCGTGAAGCAGCACCAGCTCGGCCAGACCGCCGAGCAGGCCGACTGGCTCATCGGAGCGGGCGTCTTCACGGACCAGGTGCAGGGCGTCGCGCTGCGCTCGATGAAGGCACCGGGCACCGCGTACGACGACGACGTCCTCGGCCGCGACCCCCAGCCCGCGCACATGGACGACTATGTCGAGACGACGAGCGACAACGGCGGCGTGCACATCAACTCGGGCATCCCGAACCGCGCCTTCCACCTCGCGGCGACCGCGATCGGCGGTCACGCGTGGGATGGCGCGGGCCGGGTCTGGCTGGATGTGCTCGAGCGGCGCCTGGTCGCGGCCGACGCTGACTTCGCGACGTTCGCGGCGGCGACGATCGCCGCGGCGGAGGAGCGATTCGGCAGCGGCTCGGCCGAGCACCGCGCGGTCAGGGACGCCTGGCAGCAGGTCGGCGTGACGGCGAGCGCGGCATCCGCCGAGGCGCCCGCGGCCGCTGAGGACGAGACCGTGCGCGTCGAGCGGTCAGGCGGGATCCTCGGGCGGGTGCACGTGGCCGAGGTCCCCGAGTCGGAGCTCCCCGAGCCGGAGCGGGAGCGCCTCGAGTCGCTCGTCGAGACCGTCGCCGCGAGCGACGAGCCCGAACGCGCCGTCCCCGACGCCTACACGTGGCGGATCGAGATCTCGCAGCGCATCGACATCACCGTCGGCGAGCGCGAGCTGCCCGACGAGGTGCTCGCCCTGCTGCGCGACATCCTCCAGCGCGGCGAGCGCACGTCGCGCGTGAGCCTCGAGCAGGGAGGCGAGCCCGCCGACGGCCGCGCGCCGTAGTCATCCGCCGCGGCGGCCATCCGCCGCCGCCATCCGCCTCAGCGCGTCTCGTCGTCGCTGTGCTCGAGCCGGATATCGCGCGCCTTCGCGAGGTCCTTGCGGTGGCGCTCGGCCTCCTTGTCGATGCGCGTGCCGTCGCGCAGCGGAAGCTGGATGCGCTCCTCCGCCGGGAGGCCGGCCTGCAGCTGGCGACCGCGCTCGAGCTCGGCGTCGAACTCGGCGCCGACGAGCAGCGCCATGTTGGCGATCCACAGCCACAGGAGGAAGACGATCACGCCCGCGAGCGATCCGTACGTCCGCTCGTAGTTCGAGAAGTTCGCGACGTAGAACGCGAACCCGAGCGACGCGATCACGAGGATGACGATCGCGAGGACGGCGCCCATGCTGATCCAGCGGAACCGCGGCTGCTGGACGTTGGGCCCCGTGTAGTAGAGCAGCGCGATGAGGAACACGACGATGAAGGCGAGCACTGGCCATTTGCCGATGCTCCAGGCCAGCAGGGCCGCGTCGCCCAGGCCGATCACGTCGCCGATCGCCTTCGCCACCGGTCCCGACACGACGAGCAGCACCGCGGCGACCGCGAGCGAGGCGACCGCGATCACCGTGATGAGCAGCTGGAGCGGCTTGAGCTTCCAGAACGGGCGCCCCTCCTCGACGTCGTAGATGCGGTTCATCGCGCGGCTGAACCCGCCGACGTAGCCGGACGCCGACCAGACGGCGAGCACGAGACCCGTGACGAACGCGAAGCCCGCCGCCGGGGAGTTCGCGATCTCCTCGATCGGCCCACGGACGGTGTCGACCGTGTCCTGCGGGGCGAACGAGCCGATGATCGAGAGGACGGCGCCGGCCGCCTCGTCGCCCTGGCCGACGAGGCCGAGCAGCGAGAACACGGCCATGAGGCCCGGGAACAGCGCGAGCACGCTGTAGTAGGTGAGGCTCGCGGCGATGTCGGGGCACTGATCCGTCGAGAACTCGCGGATCGACTTCCGCAGCACGAACGCCCAGGACGGACGGCGGATGTCCGTGGGCGAGTCGGGCTCGCGCGGATGCTCGGGGGCCGAGGTGCGCGCGTCGTCGTCGCGGTTCGGGGCGGTGTGCGTTCGCGTCATGTCCCTGCCTTTCTGCTCCACCATCGATGGAACACGGCAGGGCCGCTTTCCGCGCGCGGGTTGACCCCGCGCGGACTCTGTGCAATCAGGGACCGGCGCGCCCGCTCAGTGCCCGGCGCCGAGTCCTCCCGAGAGGCGACCGTGGAAGTCGGTCGTCGCGTCGTTCATCCCCTCGATGACGACGCTCTTCCCGTGCTGCGCGTACTTCGTGACGATGGCGTCGAGCGCCGCGACCGTCGAGGCGTCCCAGATGTGCGAGCGCGACATGTCGATGACGACCCGCTCGGGGTCCTGCGTGTACGCGAACTGGGTGGTGAGGTCGTTCGACGACGCGAAGAACAGCTCGCCGTCGACCGCGTACCGCGCGACCGGGCCATCGCCATCCGCCCCGAGCTCGCGCGTGACGCTCGTGAAGTGCGCGACGCGCCGCGCGAAGAGGATCATCGCCGCGATCACCCCGACGCCGACGCCCACCGCGAGGTTGTGCGTCCACACGGTCGCGACGACGGTGAGGACCATGACCGCGGTCTCGCTCTTCGGCATCCGCCTGAGCGTCGACGGGCGCACGCTGTGCCAGTCGAACGTCGAGATCGACACGACGATCATGACCGCGACCAGGGCGGCCATCGGGATGATCGCGACGACGTCGCCGAACACGAGGACGAGGATGAGCAGGAAGACGCCCGCGAGGAACGTCGAGATGCGCGTGCGGGCGCCCGACGCCTTCACGTTGATCATCGTCTGGCCGATCATGGCGCAGCCGCCCATCCCGCCGAAGAGCCCCGAGAGCACGTTCGCGGCACCCTGGCCGAGCGTCTCGCGGGTCTTGCGCGAGTGGGTGTCGGTGATGTCGTCGACGAGCTTCGCCGTCATGAGCGACTCGAGGATGCCGACCACCGCCATCGCCGCCGAGAAGGGCGCGATGATCGCGAAGGTCTCGCCCGTGAGCGGCACGTTCGGGATGAACAGCTCGGGCAGGCTCTCGGGCAGCTCGCCCTGGTCGCCGACGGTGGGCACGCTCAGCCCGAAGACGACCGCCGCCGCGGTGAGCAGGACGATCGCGATGAGCGGCGCGGGCACCGCCTTCGTGAGGCGGGGCATGAGGTACATGATGAGGAGCCCCGCTGCGACGAGCGGGTACACGAGCCACGGGACGCCGATCAGCTGCGGGAACTGCGCCGCGAAGATGAGGATCGCGAGCGCGTTGACGAAGCCGACCATGACCGAGCGGGGGATGAACCGCATGAGCTTCGCGACGCCGAGCAGGGCGAAGACGACCTGGAACACGCCCGCGAGGATCACCGTCGCGATGAAGTAGTCCATCCCGTAGTCGCGCGCGACCGGGGCGATGACGAGCGCGACGGCTCCCGTCGCGGCGCTGATCATCGCCGGCCGTCCGCCGAGGAACGCGATGGTCACCGCCATGACGAACGAGGAGAAGAGGCCGAGACGCGGATCGACGCCAGCGATGATCGAGAACGCGATCGCCTCGGGGATGAGCGCGATCGCGACGACGAGACCGGCGAGCACCTCGCGCGTGAGGAGGCGGGGGCTCCGCAGCGCCTGGAGGACGGTCGGCTCGATCCGGTAGCGGGAGGCGGGATCGGCTGCGGGCGTGACGGCGGTCATGGGGCTCCTTGCGCGGGGGCTCGGGATGGTCGGGACGGTTCGAGCGCGCGCCCTTGCGCGGATCGCCGACACAGGTCGACGGGAGAGAATGGCGGATGGTCCGGGACGCCGGACCACAGGAACTCTACCCTAACGTGAGGGTAGAGTCGCGGCGAGGGGAGTCGGATGGCCGAGTCGGGCATGATGCACATCGGCGAGCTCGCCGAGCGGACCGGCCTGTCCCTCCGCACGATCCGGCACTACGACGAGGTCGGCCTCGTCAAGCCGTCCGGTCGCAGCGAGGGCGGCTTCCGGCAGTACGACGCCGACGACCTGAGCCGGCTCATGCTCATCCGCCGGATGAAGCCCCTCGGCTACACGCTCGAGGAGATGGCCGAGCTGCTCGCAGTCATCGACGCACGGCAGGGCGGGGACTCGACCCCGGAGAGCGACGCGGCGCTCGAGCGATTCCGCGAGGATGCGGCCGCCCGGCGGCGCAAGCTCGCCGAGCAGCTCGCGATGGCCGACGAGTTCATCGCGCAGCTCGAGGCGCGCTGAGCCGCACCGCCATCCGCTCGGTCGAGCAGTGCCCATCCGCTCGGTCGAGCAGTGCCCATCGGCTCGGTCGCGGAGCCCATCCTCCCGCTCGGTCGACGCAAAATGCGGCGACCAACCCCCGATTGGACGCGAAACGCGGCAGGGGTCAGCGGGCCCTGCCACGGAACGCGTCGATCAGACCCGGCTTCGACGCGAAACGCGGCAACCGAGACAAAGGACTCCGCGAAGGCCCCTCCACCATGTCTGCCTTGCCGCGGTTTTCCGCCGTCCAGAACCTCGGCAAGTGGGACATGCAGAACCCAACGGTTGCGTAACGCTCGAGCTCTCGACCGCGCCTGCTCGATAGCGTGAGGCCATCGGCGAAGAGCGGATCACGATTCGCGACGAGGAGGTCGAGACGGTCACGGAGGCGGTGCGCGCCGCCCTCCGCGCCGGAGAGCCCTTCGTCCTCGATCTGGAAGACGCCCACGACGGCCGACGATGTCACGTGTTCGGAACGCCCAGCACGCCGGTCGTGATCAGCGCCTGGCGGTGATGTCCACCCGCGTACGGCGAAGGGCCCCGATCCGAAGACCGGGGCCCTGTCTGTGCGCGAGGTGGGACTTGAACCCACACGCCCGTGAAGGCACTGGCACCTGAAGCCAGCGCGTCTGCCAATTCCGCCACTCGCGCGCAGAATCCGGATCGCTCCGAACTCAACTTCCCGAGGATATCACGCACGAGAGGCCCTCGCGAAAGCGCGATGGCGGGCGCGTCGCACCCGCATCGCGTACATCGCGCGGATGATCCGCATCCTCCCGGAGGCGCCTTCCCAGGTCGCCCGGACCCGGCTTTCCAGACGACGTGGCTACGATGACCCTGACCAGTCGGCCTGCATGAGGAGCCCAGTGGGACTACTTGACAGCTTCGAGAAGGGGCTCGAGCGCGCCGTGAACAGCGCGTTCGCGAAGACCTTCCGCAGCGGGCTGCAGCCCGTCGAGATCGCGTCCGCCCTGCGCAGCGAGCTCGACAAGAAGGCCGCCATCGTCACCCGCGACCGCGTCCTCGCACCGAACAGCTTCACCGTCCGCGTGAGCCCCGCGGACGCCGAGCGGATGGATGCCCTCGGCTCCGCGCTGCGCACCGAGCTCGACGAGATCGTCCGCGCGCATGCGGCCAAGCAGGGGTACAGCTTCCCCGGGCCCGTCTCGATCGCCCTGCGCACCGACCCCGACGTCGCGACGGGCACGCTCGGCGTCGACTCCGTCATGGCCGAGGGGCGCGTCGACTGGCGCGCGGTCGTCGAGATCGCCGGACGGCGTCATCCGCTCGAGCGCGCGCGCACCGTCATCGGGCGCGGAAGCGATGCCGACATCACCATCCCCGACCCCGGCACGAGCCGCCGCCACGTCGAGGTGCTGTGGGACGGCGAGCGCGCCATGGTCCGCGACCTCGGCTCGACCAACGGCTCGAAGCTCGACGGGCGCCCCGTGAAGCAGGCGGCCCTCGCGAACGGCCAGGTCATCACGATCGGCCGGACCGACATCGTCTTCCGGCTCGTCCCGTCGGCCGCTCCCCCGCAGCGCGTTCCGCGTCACGAGGCCGCCACCGAGCTGTACGACTTCCGCGGAGGCGACCGATGAACGAGCTCACCCAGCTGCTGCTGCAGTACGCGTTCCTGCTCGTGATGTGGCTCTTCGTCTTCGTCGTGGTCTTCTCCCTGCGCGCCGACATCTTCGGCGTGCGGGTGCGCAAGCTGCCGAGCAGCGCCACTGCGAGCGCACCGCCGAGCGCGCCGAGCACGCCGCCGTCCGGGGCACCGGCGGCCGCGAAGCCCGCGCCCGCAGCCGGCGGGGGCACGCGCATCGTCATCACCTCCGGCCCGAAGGCCGGCCTCGAGCTTCCGCTCGGACGCGACGCCCTGACGATCGGCCGCTCGAGCGAGTCGGGCCTCGTCATCCGCGACGACTACACCTCGAGCCACCATGCGCGGCTCGTTCCGTGGGGCGAGCAGTGGATGCTGCACGACCTGCAGTCGACGAACGGCACGTTCCTGGACGGGAGGAAGGTCTCGCCTGACGCCCCGGTCCCGGTGCCCTTCGGCGTCCCGGTGAAGGTCGGCGCGACGACGTTCGAGCTGCGGAAGTAGCCCCCGGCCGATGGTCTTCACAGGGTCCAGCGCCGCCATCTCCCACACGGGGAAGGTGCGCTCGAACAACCAGGACTCCGGCTACGCCGGGTCCAACCTCTTCGTCGTGGCCGACGGGATGGGCGGCCACGCGGGCGGCGACGTCGCGTCGGCCGTCGCGATCCAGAAGATCGAGCCCCTCGACCAGGTCTACGGCTCCCCCGCCGAGGCCGAGGCCGCGCTCAAGATGACGATCACGTCGACCGCGGGCGATCTCATCCAGATCGCCGCGAAGCGCCCCGAGCTCGCGGGCCTCGGCACGACGGTCAGCTCGATCGTCATGGTCGACGACTACGCCGTCATCGCGCACATCGGCGACTCCCGCATCTACCTCTACCGCGACGACGAGCTCACGCAGATCACGACCGACCACACGTTCGTGCAGCGGCTCGTCGACTCGGGTCGGATCACGCCCGAGGAGGCCCGCTTCCACCCGCGGCGCTCGGTGCTCATGCGCGTGCTCGGCGACATGGACGCGCACCCCGAGGTCGACACGTTCATCATGCCGACGCACGAGGGCGACCGCTGGGTGCTCTGCTCGGATGGGCTGTCGGGCGTCGTCGACGAGGCGCACATCACGAAGGCCCTCCGCCAGGGCTTCGCGCCCGGCCGCACGGCCGACATCCTCCTGAAGTACGCGCTCGACGGCGGCGCGCCCGACAACGTCACGATCGTCATCGTCGACGTCGGCGGCCAGCACCCGCTCTACACGGGCACGCCGACGATCGTCGGGTCGGCGTCGAACCCCGACGGCGTCGTGGTCGACGTCGCGCCGAGCCGCAGCGTGCTGCCGACGAGCTGGTTCCACCCGAACCGCGCGGCGGCCAACGAGCCCACCCACTTCGAGCCGGAGCCCGAGTACCTGCAGGAGCTCATCGCCGAGGACCGGCGACGCCGCAGGCGGCGCCGCCTGGGCGCGATCGGCGCCCTGCTGCTGCTCATCGCGGCCGTCGCGGGCGGCCTGGCCGCCTTCTTCAGCTGGACGCAGACGCGCTACTACGTCGGCGCCGACGACGACACGGTCGTGATCTACCAGGGCATCCAGCAGTCGCTCGGCCCGATCTCGCTGTCCGAGGTGCGCGAGGACACGGATGTCGTGCTCGCCGACCTGCCGCAGGCCTACCGCGCGCAGGTCGAGCGGACGATCACGGCCCGCTCGCTCGCCGACGCCGAGGCGATCGTCGAGCGGCTGCGCTCGTACCAGCTCGAGCCCGGCGAACCCGATGAGACGCTCGACGATGATGCCCCGTCCGAGGACCTCTCGACGCCGACGCCGACCCCCACGCAGACGCCGGAGGGCGAGGGATGACCGCCGCCGACACCCAGATCCAGAAGGCGCTCCGCCGCGTGCGCCGGCCGCAGCCGCTGCGCAACCGCGAGCTGCTCCTGCTCCTGTTCGCGCTCGCGCTCTCGGCGGGTGCCGTCGTCCTCGTGCAGTTCGGGGCGGTCGGCGAGCTGCAGCCCGGGATCTTCGTCGGGCTCGGCATCGTCGGCTTCCTGACGCTCGCGCTCCACGTCGTGCTGCGCATCCGCGCCTCGCAGGCCGATCCGTTCCTCGTCCCCATCGCGACCCTGCTCACGGGCCTCGGCATCGCGATGATCCACCGGATCGACGTCTACAACGCCACGGTGGACGCGCACATCGCCGCCCCGAGCCAGATCGCCTACGCGGGGATCTCGATCGCGCTGGCGATCGCCCTCGTGTGGGCGCTCGTCAACTACCGCGTGCTCTTCCGCTACACGTACATCTTCGGCCTCACGGGCATCGTGCTGCTCGTGCTGCCGTTCATCCCGTTCCTCAACGGCGGCGGCAACGCGGTCGTGTGGATCAACGTGTTCGGCTTCAACTTCCAGCCCGGCGAGCTCGCGAAGATCTGCCTCGCGATCTTCTTCGCCGGCTACCTCGTCCGCACGCGCGAGAGCCTCGCGTCGACCGGCAGGCGCATCCTCGGATTCACCTTCCCCCGCGCCCGCGAGTTCGGCCCGCTCATCGTCGTGTGGCTCATCTCGATGGCGATCATCGTGCTTCAGCGCGACCTCGGCACGGGTCTGCTCATCTTCGGGATGTTCGTCACGACGCTGTACGTCGCGACCGGCAAGACCGGATGGATGCTCACGGGTGTCGTGCTCGCGGTCGCGGGCGCGATCGGCGCGTCGTTCGTGCTCACGTACGTCCACAACCGCTTCGACACGTGGATCAACGCCCTCGACCCGGCGCTCTACGACGCGTCGGACGGCGGCAGCTTCCAGCTCGTGAACGGCATCTTCGGCCTCGCGCACGGCGGCCTCTTCGGCACCGGCCTCGGACAGGGCCGGCCGTACCTGACGCCCGTCTCGCAGAGCGACTACATCTTCCCGAGTCTCGGCGAGGAGCTCGGGCTCGTCGGCCTGTTCGCGATCCTCTGCCTCTACCTCGTGTTCACGGCACGCGGGCTCCGCATCGGCGTGCTCGGCCAGGACGACTTCGGCAAGCTGCTCGCGACCGCGCTGTCGTTCACGCTCGCCCTCCAGGTGTTCATCATGGTCGGCGGCGTCACGCGGGTCATCCCGCTGACCGGCCTGACCACCCCGTTCCTCGCCGCGGGCGGTTCGTCGCTGGTGTCGAACTGGCTCATCGTGGCGCTCATCCTGCGCATCAGCGACGCGGTGCGCCAGCAGCCGAGGGCGGTGATCGGATGACCGGGCGTTTCGACTCGCTCCGCTCGCTCGACGACCGGGAGGAGGCGGTGATCGGATGACCAAGGAGCTCCGCAGGCTCAGCATCGTCGTGCTGTTCATGTTCCTCTCGCTCTTCGTCGCGACGAGCTGGATCCAGGTGGTCTCGGCCGCCTCGCTGAACGAGAACCCGCTCAACCGCCGCACGCTGTACGACAGCTTCGAGGTGCAGCGCGGCTCGATCATCGCCGGCGGCCAGGAGATCGCGACGTCGACGGCGTCGAACGACATCTACGCGTGGCAGCGCCAGTACGCCAGCCCCGAGCTGTGGTCGACCGTGACGGGATACATGAACCCCGTGCTCCAGTCGGTGACCGGTCTCGAGCAGGCGATGAACCAGGAGCTGTCGGGTCAGGCGGCCTCGGCCTTCTTCCAGCGCATCGACCAGATCATCTCCGGTCAGGATCCGCGCGGCTCGAGCATCGAGCTGAGCCTCGACCCCGCCGCGCAGCAGGCCGCGTACGACGCCATGACGAGTCGCGGCTACACGGGCGCGGTCGTCGCGATCGAGCCGTCGACCGGCCGCATCCTCGCGATGCTCTCGACGCCCGGCTACGACACGAACCAGCTCGCGGTGCACGACTCCGACGCGGTCAACGCGACCTACGACGCGCTCGAGGCCGACGCCCTCGAGCCGCTGCAGAACCGCGCGATCGCGGGCGACCTCTACCCGCCCGGGTCCACGTTCAAGCTCATCACCGTCTCCGCCGCGATCGCGTCGGGCGACTACACGATGGACTCGAAGCTGCCGAACCCCGCCTCGTACGAGCTGCCCGGCTCGTCGCACGTCGTGCGCAACGCGACCGGCGGCACGTGCGGATCGGGCGACGAGGTGACGCTCCACGACGCCATCCGCCTCTCGTGCAACGTGCCGATGGCCGAGCTGGCCGTCGAGCTCGGCGACGACGCGATCCGCGCGGCCGCCGAGAAGTACGGCTTCAACCAGAGCTTCACCACGCCGCTGCCCTCGACGGCATCGTCGTACCCCGAGCTCGACGACGACGCGCAGACCGCGCTCACGGGCTTCGGGCAGGGCCAGGTGCAGGCGACGCCCCTGCAGATCGCGATGCTGGCCGCCGGCATCGCCAATGACGGACTCGTCATGAACCCGTGGATGGTCGACGACGTCATCGGGTCGGATCTCTCCGTGCAGCAGACCTTCGAGCCCTCGCAGTTCGGCCAGGCTCTCGACGCCGATCTCGCCGACGCGATCACCGACGCGATGACGGCGAGCGTGCAGGATGGCGCGGCCACCAATGCAAGAATTGACGGGGTCGAGGTGGCCGGGAAGACCGGGACTGCGGAGACGCCGAACGACGGCCCCTACACCCTCTGGTTCACCGGCTTCGCGCCGGCGGATGATCCGCAGGTCGCGGTCGCCGTCGTCGTCGAGGACGGCGGCGGTCAGGGCCAGTCGGGGAGCGGGAACACGATCGCGGCTCCCGTCGCGAAGGAAGTCATGGAGGCGGTGCTGGGACGATGAGACCTACACGAGGTGTTTCCTTCGGCGGCCGCTACGAGCTGAACTCGCGCATCGCCATCGGCGGGATGGGCGAGGTCTGGGAGGCGACCGACCACGTCATCGGGCGCTCGGTCGCGATCAAGATCCTCAAGGACGAGTACATGGGCGACCCCGGGTTCCTCGAGCGCTTCCGCGCCGAGGCCCGTCACGCCGCGCTCGTCAACCACGAGGGCATCGCGAGCGTCTTCGACTACGGCGAGGAGAACGGCTCGGCCTTCCTCGTCATGGAGCTTGTCCCCGGTGAGGCGCTGTCGACCATCCTCGAGCGCGAGGGCGCGCTGCCGCCCGAGCGCACGCTCGACATCACCGCGCAGACCGCCGCCGCGCTGCAGGCCGCCCACGCGGCCGGTCTCGTGCACCGCGACATCAAGCCCGGCAACCTGCTCATCACGCCCGACGGCCGCGTGAAGATCACCGACTTCGGCATCGCCCGGATCGCCGACCAGGTGCCCCTCACGGCGACCGGCCAGGTCATGGGCACCGTGCAGTACCTCTCGCCCGAGCAGGCCTCCGGCCACCCGGCGAGCCCCGCGACCGACACGTACTCGCTCGGCATCGTCGCGTACGAGTGCCTCGCGGGGAAGCGCCCCTTCACGGGCGAGTCGCAGGTCGCGATCGCGATGGCGCAGATCAACGAGCAGCCGCCGCCGCTGCCATCCGACGTGCCGCAGCCGGTGCAGAACCTCGTGATGGCGATGATCGCCAAGAAGCCCGAGGATCGCCCCGCCTCGTCGGCCGCCGTCGCACGCGCGGCCAACGCGCTGCGTCGCGGCGACGTCGCGGCGGCGGCCGCGGCCGTGCCGGCCGTCGCGGCGGGCGCCGCGCTCGCCGATGACGACCTCACGCAGCTGCTCGGCGCGGGCGACGACGCCACGACCCGCCTCATGAACTCGACACGGCCCATCCCCTTCGATCCGGGCCTGCCGCCCGCGGAGGCCGAGGAGCCGAAGAAGAAGAAGCGCAGCTCGTGGACGTGGCCGCTCATCGCGCTCATCGTCCTCCTGCTGCTCGTGCTCGGCGGAACGGTCGCCGCGTTCCTCATGAACCAGGACGAGGGCGACCCGACGACCGAGACGAGCAGCCCTCCGCCGAGCTCGTCGCAGCCGTCGACGACCCCGACCCCCAGCGAGACCGCGACGCAGCTCGTCGACGTTGATGCGCTCGGCCTCGTCGGCCGGCCGTACGAGGAGGCGCTCTCGGTCCTCAGCGACGCCGGCCTCGCCGGCACGCGCGCCGAGGGCGAGGAGGCGACGAGCCCCGACCAGATCGAGACGGTTGCCTCCGTCTCGCCGCGCGGCAACATCGCGGCGGGGTCGACGATCGAGCTCACGGTGTACACCGCGCCCACCTTCGCACCCGCAGAGGAGGCGACGTTCGAGTACAACGGGTCCACGAGCGTGAGCTCGGTGCCCGCGGGCGCCTCCCTCGTGGTGCGCTGGAATCAGTACAGCTGCCCCGAGGGCTTCGGGGACGCGACCTACGACGTGACGCTGACCGGCGCGAACTTCGCGGATGTCGGCGGTCCCCAGCGGCAGTTCCTCCAGAACGAGACGAGCGCCGTGATCACCGCCGGCGAGGCCGGTCAGACGATCACCGCGAACTACACGGTCACCTGCAGCGGCATGCCCGACAGCACGCAGGTGGCCCCCGCCTCGGGATCGGTGACGATCGAGGCCGACGAGCCCGAGAGCAGCCCGACCCCGACGCCCACCCCCGACGGCGGCGCGGACGGCGGCTCGAGCGACACCTCGTCGAACGGCCAGGGTCAGGGCCAGAGCGGCACCGGCCAGGGCGGCTCGACGACGGGCTGATCGTCTCGTCGGCGGGGCCGACGTTCAGCGGGTGAGGCTATGCTGACCCCGCCTGCTACTCCGGGGGGTCCATCTGTGAAGGCCGAGACACGCGTCCTCAACGACCGCTACCGCGTCGATGAGCTCATCGGCCGAGGGGGCATGGCAAGCGTCTTCCGCGGCTTCGACGAGAAGCTCGGCCGCACGGTCGCCATCAAGATCCTCGAGAAGGACCTCGCGGGCGACAGCACGTTCCGGACGCGCTTCCGGCTCGAGGCGCAGGCCGCCTCCCGCATGGCCCACTCGTCGATCGTGCGCGTGTTCGACGCCGGGGAGGACACCGAGACCGACGCCACGGGCGGCGTCCGCCCGGTGCCGTACATCGTCATGGAACTCGTGACCGGCACGCTCCTCAAGGACATCATCGCGCGCGGCCCGGTCGCCCCGAAGGACGCGGTGCGCTACGCAGACGGCATCCTCGAGGCCCTCGAGTACTCGCATCGCGCCGGCGTCGTCCACCGCGACATCAAGCCGGGCAACGTCATGATCACCGAGTCCGGCCAGGTCAAGGTCATGGACTTCGGCATCGCCCGTGCCGTCTCGGACTCGTCGTCCACGGTCGCCCAGACCACGGCCATCCTCGGCACCGCCGCGTACTTCTCGCCCGAGCAGGCCAAGGGCGAGTCGGTCGACGCGCGCGCCGACCTCTACTCGACCGGCGTCGTGCTCTACGAGCTGCTGACGGGGCGCCCGCCGTTCCGGGGCGACTCGCCGGTCGCCGTCGCCTATCAGCACGTGAGCGAGACGCCCGTCACGCCGACCGCCCTCAACCCCGACGTGCCCAAGGGCCTCGACCCCGTCGTGCTGCGCGCGCTCGCGAAGGACCCCTTCCAGCGCTATCAGGACGCCGCACGGTTCCGCGAGGCGCTCGACGCCGCTCTCGACGGCCGCGCGCCGACCAAGCGCGAACTCGACACGCTCACCAACGAGCTCTACGGCCCGAGCCCGCGCCAGGCGCAGGAGACCGCGCGCACGCTCCAGCAGCTCTCGAGCGACACGACGATGACGCGGACGCAGTCCGGCCCCCCGGTCGTGTGGATCTGGTCGGCGGTCGCGCTCATCGCGGTGCTGATCGTCGCCCTCGTCTTCTGGCTCGCGACCATCCGCCCGTGGGACGGCACGCCGTCGACTGCCCGCATCATCCCCGATGTCGCCGGGATGACCTACGAGAAGGCCGTCGAGGAGCTCGAGGCGCGCGATCTCGTGCCGGTGCGCGAGGACGTGCCGAGCGACTCGGTGCCGGAGGGCGTCGTCGTCGAGACGGACCCGGGCGCCGATCTCTCGGTGAGCCCGAATCAGCGTGTCGAGGTGCTCGTGTCGGAGGGGCCCGAGGTCGCGGTCGTCCCCGCACTCGTCGGGCTGACCGAGTCGCAGGCGCGCGACGCGATCTCGAAGGCGGGTCTCTCGCTGGGCGCGATCCTGCCGGTGGACGACGCCGAGCACAAGGCCTCGACGGTGCTCCGCGTCCACGCGGGGGACGACGAGGTCGCGGAGGGCGACGAGCTCCCCGCCGGTGCCACGATCGACCTCGAGGTCGCCACCGGCCGCGTCCAGGTCAACGACCTCAAGGGGTTCTCGCTCGACGCCGCGAAGCGCGCGCTCGAGGAGCTCGGCCTCACGGCGGAGGTCGTCGAGGACGACACGTGCCAGGAGTCGGAGCAGCCGGGCGTCGTGTCGCAGTCGGAGATCGGATCGGTGCCGATCCAGTCGACCATCCGCATCCGCGTCTGCACGGGCACCGAGCCGACGCCCACTCCGACCCCGACGCCCACGCAGGGCATCGACGCCGACCCGGCCGAGCGCTAGACGGCGCCGGGCGCGCCTCCCCGACCGGTCCTCCACTATCCTTCGGAAAGCAGACCAGGTCAGGGAGGCGTGCCGATGGCCATCCACGAGGACGTTCCGCTCACGGTGAGCCCGAAGACACGCGGAGACGTGTACTCCGCGGACTGCCCCTGCCGGGATCTGCTGGATGTCGTGGCGAACAAGTGGGCGGCGCTCGCGATCGGCGCACTGGCGGATGGCCCGGCGCGCTTCGGCGAGCTGCAGCGGCGCCTAGAGGGGATCTCACCCAAGGTCCTGACGGCCACGCTGCGCCGCCTCGAGACGTACGGGCTCGTCGATCGGACCGTTCTTCCCGAGGTGCCGCTGCACGTGGAGTACGAGCTCACCGACGTCGGGCACAGCGCACTCGGCCCGATCGTCGCGCTGCGGCAGTGGGCCGACTCGAACTACGCGCACGCCGTTTCCCAAGGAAAGTAGAACCCCTTGCGGGTAACCACTGTTCGCCCGTTACCGTCTTGTCCCGCGGCGCCACCGTGATGCCGTGACGACGAGAAGGAGCGATCTTGACGACGAACCCGACCATCCCCTCGCAGACGATCTCGGCCGTGGTGTCGCGCACGGGAGGCGCGATCGATCTCCCCGGCAGCCTCGAGGATGCGACGCTTCCGGCACCCGGAGCACCGACCGGCCACGACATCCTCGTCGCGGTGAGAGCCGTCTCGGTGAATCCCGTCGACGTGAAGGTCCGCGCAGGCGGTGCGGGCGCTGATGATGCTCGAGTCCTCGGCTGGGACGCCGCGGGAACCGTCCTCGCGGTCGGCGAGCTCGTCACGCTGTTCCGGCCCGGCGACGAGGTCTACTACGCGGGCAGCCTCGATCGGCCCGGCTCGTATGCCGCACAGCAGCTCGTCGACGAGCGCATCGTCGCCCACCGGCCGAAGAGCCTGAGCGTCGCCGAGGCCGCGGCGCTGCCGCTCACGACGATCACCGCGTGGGAGGCGCTCTTCGACAAGCTGCGCCTGACCGAGAGCTCGACCGGCACCATCCTCGTGCTGGGCGCACCCGGAGGCGTCGGATCGATCCTCATCCAGCTCGTCAAGGAGCTCACCGGCCTCCGCGTGATCGCAACGGCGTCCCGCCCCGAGTCGCGCGCGTGGGTCGAGGAGCTCGGCGCCGACGTCGTCGTCGACCACCGCGCGGCGGATCTGGACCGGCAGATCCTCGAGGCCGCGCCCGGCGGCGTCGATTTCGTCTTCACCGCCCAGAGCAGGGGGCGGACCGCCCTGTTCACGAAGGTGGTGCGCCCCTTCGGGCAGATCGTCGCCATCGACGACGACCGCGATGTCGATCTCCTGGCCCTCAAGGACAGGTCGATCTCGTGGCACTGGGAGCTCATGTTCACCCGGCCCCGGCACGGCTGGGACCTCCTCGCCCAGCACGATCTGCTCGAGAGGGTCACCCAGCTCATCGACGAGGGCCGCATCCGCACGACGCTCACACAGACCCTGGCTCCGCTCAACGCCGAGAGCCTGCGACAGGCGCACCGCCTGGTCGAGTCCGGCCACGTGGTGGGCAAGATCGTCGTCGCCGAATCGAGGTGACCGGCGGACTCATGCGGTGCCGCCGAGGCACCTCGCGGCCACGGAATCGCGCGTGCGCCTAGTAGACTCATGCGCATGGCACGAGCATCCCAGGGCGAAGAACCTCTCGAGCGCAGCGAGAGCGGAAAGGCGCCGAACCCCGTGTGGTTCAAGCCGGTCATGGTGGGCTTCATGCTCATCGGCCTCGTCTGGATCCTCGTCTTCTACCTCTCGGGCATGGCGTTCCCCATCCCCGACATCGGCGCATGGAACCTCGTCATCGGATTCGGCATCGCCTTCATCGGCTTCCTCATGACGACGCAGTGGCGATAGCCGCTCTACCCTCTTCCGCGCCCTGAGCGCGACAGCGAGACGGGTCGGAACCGAATGGTTCCGACCCGTCTCGCTGTCCGGTGAAGCGGATGGCCCGGGGCGGGGTGAATTCCGGGGTGAAGAGGCCCGGAACCGGCCCGAGGACACCGCGCCGCTGTGCGACATTCGTCGATGACATGACGAACATCGCCGATGAAGTCGAGATCGCGCAGGCGCTAGCCGACGCGATCGGCACCGGCGACCTCGACGCGGTCGAGGACCTCGCCGACGCGCTCTGGTTCCGGCTCCCGACCACGCAGGCGCCGGCGCTCGTCCGCCTCGTCAGCACCCTCTCGCCGGCGGAACTCGAGCGTCGACCTCGTCTCCTTCTCGCCGCCTATCAGGCGCACGACATCTCCACGCCCGGCGGCGATCACGCACGTCGCGGCTTCCTCCCGCTGTATCTCTCGCGTGGCGAGCGATTCGCCCTGCGATTCTCGGCGTTCCGCGAGCGCGCGGATGTGCACGCGGCGGGGATGATCGCTCTCATCGGCGCGCGCCTCCGCGGCCGTTGCACGGAGGCCGAGGGCATCGCGCATCGGCTCGCGCAGCAGCTCGCCCGCATGCCGGAGGCGGAGCCGCTGCCCTGGTCGCGACACCCCGACCACCGCCCGGGCTGGCTCGCCGCCCAGCGTGCACTCACCACGATGCTGCTCGGCCGGTACGACGACGCCATGGTGCACGCGCGCGCGGCCTTCGAGGAGATGGGGCCGGCGCCATCCCACCACTTCGCGGGCGTGAACGGCGCCGCGATCGCCGCGCTGCTGTCGGCGGCCGCCGGCGGCCGCGCCTCGGCGGAACGCTGGCTCCGGGAGGTGCGCGACCACACGCGAGGCGGGCTGCCGGTCGAGAGTCCGGTCACAGCCCCCGCGCGCCTGGCCGCGGCTGTGCTCGCGATGGATCAGCTGGACGAGAAGCGCGCCCGGGCGTCGCTGCGGTCGCTCGGCGATCCGTTCGCCTCGAACGAGCTCTGGCCGTTCGCCGCGGCCGGATGGGCCCGCTTCGGCGCGCTCTTCGGCTCGCCCATCGCCGCGCTCCTGCAGCTCGACGAGGTGTGCGCCGCGCATGGGGCGGGATCCCGCATCGCCGAGATCGCGGGAGGCCTTCTGCTGCGCGTGCGCGCGGACCTCCTCCTGGCCGCGGGAGACGGTGCGGCCGTCCTCGGGATCGCGGTGGACCATCCGGACCAGGACCTCCTGAACGTGCCGCTCGCCCGGGCGCACCTGCGCGCGGGGCACCTCTCCGAAGCGGTCCGCCTCTCGTCGTCTCCCCTCCAGCGGGCCACGACGACCCGCCGGGACGCACTCGATCATCTCCTGGTCCTCGCCGCTGCCCAGCTGCGGCGCGGAGACGAGCACGATGCGCGCGAGCTGTTCCGACGCGCGCACGAGTACTACCTGGCGACGCACAACCGATCGGCGTTCCGGGAGATGGATCCGGACGACCTCGCGCGGCTGTGCACGCTCGCCGGGGTCCACAATCCCCTGCCCGAGGGGACCGGAACGGCGCATGCCCCGCTCCGCGTCGTGAGACTGACCCCGCGGGAGCAGATCGTGCTGCGTGCGCTCGCCACCTCCGAGACGCTCGGCATGATCGCTCAGCGCCTCAATGTGTCGCTCAACACCGTGCGCAGCCAGGCACGCAGCGTGTACCGCAAGCTGGGCGTCTCGAGCCGCGAGGACGCGGTCGCCGTCGCCGCGCGCGCACGCCTCCTCTGACCTGCAGCGCTCCTGACCGCCATCGCGGCCCCGAGCACAGTCGAGCCCCGCCCACGACCTTCCTGGGGGAGGAGGTCGATCGTGGACGGGGCTCGGTCGCGCCCATCGGAAGACGGGCCCGCCCGCGCCTGACCGGTCAGGCGCGGGCGAGTGCGCTACCTCTCGATGCCCGAGGGGCGCCGACGGAGGTACAGCAGGATCCCTCCGGCGAGCGTCAGGAGCAGCGCGGCTCCCAGCACACCGGCGCCGATCGCGACGCCGGTCGGGCTCAGCGGGTCCTGCGGAGCCGGCGGGTTGCCGGGCTCGTTCGGCTCGTTCGGCGCCGGCGGGTTGCCGGGCTCGCTGGGCTCATTCGGCTGTCCGGGCTCACCGGGCTCGTTCGGCTCACCGGGCTCGTTCGGCTCGTTCGGCTGGCCCGGCTCGTTCGGCACGTCGCAGGCCTCAGCGGTGTCGGTCAGATCGTTGTGCACGATCCCTGCCGTGTTCGCGAAGCCGCCCGTGCCGTTCTCACCCGGTGCCGGGCAGGCGAACGTGGACTCGTCCGTCGCTTCCGCGTCGAGCGTGGCGGTCACGACCACACGGTAGGTGTGCTCGCTTCCCGCACCCAGGGCGACATCCGACGCGACGACGTTCTCGTCCGCGCCTTCCTCGCCCTGACCCGTCCAGGCCTCGTTCGGCGTGACGCCCTCGGGCGCCTCAGCGATCTCGGCGGTCTGGACCTCGATGCCCGCCCCGAAGCGGAGACGGTCGGAGAGGTCGTACTCGCCGGCCTCCGCGCCGTCGTTCACCGCGACGATCTCGTACTCCACCGTCCACACGCCGTCCTCGTCGACCGTCGGCGAGCCGACGATCTCCTTGGCCATGTCGATGGACGGCAGCGGAGCACAGTCGGTGTCCGTGATCTCCCCGCCGGTCTCGTCCGTCAGCGTCGCCGCGTTGTTCAGGCCCTGCTCGAGGAAGTTGCCGCCCTCGGGAGCCGTGCAGCCCGGTGCGCCCGTGCCATCCTGATCCGCCTCAGCGAAGTGGAGCGGCACGTCCACGAGCACCGTCACGCGGTAGACGTGCGGGGCGTACCCCTCGTCATCCAGCCCGGCGATCTCGACGCCGGTCGCGATGCGCTGGTTCTCGGCGCCGTCGAACGACCCCTCGATCTCCACGCCCTCGGGGCCGGTCACCGACACCTCGTCGACCGTCACGACCGGAGCGAAGAGGAACTCGTCGTCCAGGTCGTACCGCGTCGCCTCGTTGCCGGTGTTGCCTACGGTCAGGTCGTACACGACCTCCCACTGGCCCTCGCCGACCGGGGTGGCCGACGTCAGCTCCTTGTCCAGAGTCGGCTTGCCCGACAGAACGCACGCGTCGTCCTCGTCGGAGATGCCGTTCCAGTTGACCGTGGCGTCGTTCCGCAGCGCGCCGTCGGGCACGCTGCCGTCGCCGGCGTCGCAGGTCTCGGCCGCGGGCGTCTGGACCTCGGCCAGATCGAGCGCATAGCGGAGCACGACCGTGTAGGTGTGCACCGTCGACCCACCCTCGGGGGCCGCCGCGATCGGCTGCCCCGTCACGATGCGGGTGTCGCCATCCGTGCCGAAGCCCGGGTTGATGCCCACCGAGTCAGGAGCATCCGTGGAGATGTCCTGCACGCCGAGGACGGTGAGGCCGTTGCCGGCGACCCACTCGTCATCCAGGTCGTACGCGCCCGCCGCCGGACCGCTGTTCGTCACAGCGATCTCGTACGTCGCGTCGTACTGCCCCGGCTGACCCTCGACCGGCGTCACCGCACCCGAGAGCGACTTCTCGATCTCGATGAGCGGCAGCGGTGCGCAGACGTCATCCTCCTGCGTCTCGCCGTTGTGGGTCATGCCCGCGACGTTGTTCAGGCCGCCGTTCTCGCCGCTCCCCGGCGCCGGGCACGCGAGCGCATCCGGGGTGACGGTCTCGAGGTCGAGCGACACCGTGACCGCGACGCGGTAGGAGTGCGCGGCACCGGCGTCGAGCGGGATCGCCGTAGCGATCCGGTTCTCGTCGGCACCGTCTGCGCCCCGACCCGTCCAACCGGCCGGGTCCTCGACGCCCTCGGGCGTCGCGACGACATCCGACGACTCCACGACGATGCCGTCGCCGTAGCGCAGGCTGTCGTCGAGGTCATAGTCGCCTGCGGCCTGACCGACGTTCGCGACCTCGAGGCCGTACACGATCGTCCAGGTGCCGTCCCCGTTCGCGACTGGGCCCTCGGCGAGGGTCTTGTCGAAGGTGAACAGCGGCAGCGACGCGCACTCCTCGTCCGTGGACGAGATGCCGTTGTGGAGGAGGCCGGCGGCGTTGTTCAGACCGCCGGAGCCCCCCGAGCCCGGCTCCGGGCAGGCCAGAGCATTCGGGTCGATGGACGACTCATCGAGTGCGACCGTGACCGCCACCCGATAGGTGTGGCTGCCCTGACCCTCGAGCGTCACGTCCTCGGCGATGAGGTTCTCCGCCGCGCCCTCGTCACCGAGTCCCGTCCAGGACTCGAGCGCCGTGACGCCATCGGGAGCCTCCGCCACCTCGGACTCGACGATCTCGATGCCCGCGCCGAAGCGCAGCCGGTCGAAGATGTCGTACTCACCCGACACCTCGCCGAGGTTCTCCGCCACGAGGTCGTACACGATCGTCCAGGTGCCGTCGCCGTTGGGCACGGGGCCCTCCGAGATCGACTTGTCGATCATGATCTGGGCGACCGTCACGCATGCGTCGTCCGCATCCGCCAGATCGTTGTGCCCGATCCCCGCGGAGTTCACGAGTCCGGCCGCGCCGTCCTCGTCGAACTCGGAGCAGGCCACCTCGGCCAGCCCGCCGAGCGACTCGTCCAGTTCGACGAGCACTTCGATGCGGTAGGTGTGCACCCCGCCCGCGGCGAGCGGCACGTCGGAGGCGATCACGTTCTCCGCCGACCCCTCCTCGCCCAGACCGGTCCACCCCTCCTGCGCGGTCACGCCCTCCGGCGTCTCGACGACCTCACGGGAGAGCACCCGCAGGTCGCCCATCTCGGTCATCCGGTCGGACACCTCGTAGACGCCCTCGGCTGCACCGTCGTTCGTCGCGACGATGTCGTACGTCACGGTCCACGTCCCGTCGCCGTTGGGCACCGGGCCGGCCGAGATCGACTTGTCGATGTCGATGGACGGCAGCGGCGCGCACGCCTCGTCGTCCTCGGTCACACCGGCCTCGTCGGTCAGCGTCGACGTGTTCGACAGGGCGCTGCCGCCGGGGCGCACCGTGCCGTCTGCGCACACCGTCGGGTCGTCCTCGGTGCCCGCGCCCTCGAACGCGAGCGGGACATCCGAGATCACGGTCAGCGTGTACTCGTGCGGCGCGTAGCCCTCATCGTCCGTGCCCAGAATGGGCACGAGCGAAGCCACACGCGTGTTCTCTTCGCCGTCCCAGGCGGGGTCGGCGAGCGTGACGCCCTCGGGCGCACCGGTCACCTCGGCGGAGACCACGTCGACCTCGTCGGCGTACCGCAGCGTGTCATCGAGGTCGTAGAGGGTCTTCTCGACGCCCTTGTTCGACACGGTGATCCGGTAGTCCGCCTGCCAGCGGCCGTCCCCGATCGGGTTCGCCGAGATCAGCTCCTTCTCGTGCGTGACCTGCCCGAGCTCGCGGCACTCGTCGTCGGGCGACGGGTAGCCGTTGAACTCCGTCTGCGCCGTGTTCAGCAGACCGGTTCCGCTCTCGCCGCTGCCCGCGAGGGAGCAGTCCGACGGATTCGGGTCGGCCGGCGGGTTCGGCAGCGTGAAGGTGTACCGGACGGTCACCTCGTAGCGGTGCGTGGCACCGCCCGCGATGGGCTCATCCGTGACGATCACGTGATCCGTCAGCCCGTCGAACGCATTGCGCACGGCGATGTCGCCCGGATCGACGTTCTCGGCCTCGACCGAGAGCACCTCGACCGCAGAGCCGTACCGCAGCTCGTCGACCAGGTCGTAGTCGGTGTCGGCGCCCGTCAGGCTCCGCACCTCGAGACCGTACACGACCTCCCACACCCCGGGCTCGTTGTCGCGGTCGACGACCGTGGGCTCCGAGACGACGGTCTTGTCGAGCTCGACGAGCGGCAGCTCGCCGCACTCGTCGTCGACGAGGTCCTCGTGGTGCAGCGGATCGAGCGTGGCGACGTTGAACAGGCCCGTCGTCGCGTCGGCCGGCGTCTGCCCGTCCGTGCAGCCCAGCTGGGCCGGGTCGACCATCGCCTCGCCCGTCTCCGGGTCGGCCGTCAGACGCACGGTCACCGCGAGGCGGTACACGTGCGCGTCGTCGCCGATGCTCTCGGCCGCGATCGGGAACCGCTCGGCGAGAACCGACCGGTTCTCCACGCCGTCCCAGTCCTCATTGAGGACGGCGCCGTCAGGCCCCGAGACGACCTCGGTCCCGACGACCTCGATGCCCTCGCCGTAGCCGCGCAGGTCATCCTCGAGTCCATACTCCCCGGGCGAGAGCGATGGGTTCTCGACGACGAGGTCGTACTCGATCGTCCAGGTGCCGTCCTCGTCGGGGTTCTCCGTCGGGCCCGACACCGTGCGCTTCTCGAGCGTGTAGTCGAGCTGTGCGTAGCCGAAGTCGATCGTGTGGTCGTTCTGCCCCGGCCCGCCCGTGGTGATCGCCGCGTACGGGAAGTGGCCCGCCTCCGACACCTCCACGATGCCGTCCGAGTCATTCCGGTCGGCGTTCACCGAGTCGGCGTCACCCGTGTTCTCGACCGTCGGGTACCAGCCCAGCAGCGGGCCACCCTCCGCGTAGTCGGCCGGGTTGTCGATGCCGACGACGTAGTCCGCGTTGGTCTTGAGCGCGTAGCCGTTCGTGTTCAGATCGGGATTCGACGAGAAGTAGTACTCGCCCCGGGCGTCGGTCAGGGTGCTCGACACGAGGGTGCGTGCGCCATCGGCGCCCACCTCGTAGAGGTTGACCGTGGCGCCCTCGACCGCGTCCTCGCTCGGGTCCTGGATGCCGTCGCGATCGACGTCGTACCAGACGTAGTTGCCGATCTCGATCGGGGCCGCCGAGGCGAGAGCCGACATCGTGCCGAGGCCGTTGCCCTTCATCGTGGCGTCAGGCACGCCGGCGACAGGAGTGAGCTGCGTGACCATCGCACCGCGCGGCACGTAGTGCGCACCGGTCTCCTGGTACAGGCGGCGAACGCCGACCTGGAAGCCGCTGTTCGCGACGTGGATGCCCGTGGTCAGGACGCCGTCGTCGCGGCTCGGGACGGTGATGATCGAGCCGAGCGCCTGCCCCGTGAACTGGCCGGGAGGGGCGCCATCGATCTGCCACGCGTCGTCGAAGTACTTGTGGCCGCCCGGACCGAGGAGACCCGGGGGCTGCTGCACCAGGATCGCCGTCGCGCCGGCACCCTGAACGCCGTCGGCGAAGCCGTTCGACTCCATGGTGAACGTGCCGTCGCCGTTGCCCGTGGCCATGTAGACGTCGCCGACCGAACGGATCGTCGCCAGTCGGCGATCCGTCGGGCTGACCGCGGTCTGGTAGCCGATCAGGTCGCCGTGCAGGTCGCGCACGCCCACGACGAGGTTGCCGTGCTGGACCCGGGCGTCGGCGACGATCGGCGTGGGACGACGCGCGAAGTTCTCGAAGTCACCGGAGTCCGTCGTCCAGAACTGGTAGTCGCCGGGACTCTGCGGCGTGTCACCGTAGCGCGGGAAGTCAAGCGGGAAGTCGAGCACCTGGGTGAGTGCAGCGGGGTTCGCCGGGTCGAACGCATAGACGTAGCCGTGCAGGTCGGCGTTGTTCTTCGTCGACTCGGCCGTGTTCGTGGCCGTGATGTACATGGTGTTCGTCATCGGGTCCGATGAGACGCCGAAGGGACGGAGGTCGCTGCCGTCAGGGAAGTACCCGTCCAGCTCGATCTCACGCACGTTCACGGGCGGCTGGCCAGGCTCGCCCATGTCGATGACGACGAGCGAGCGCTTGAAGAGGTTCACCGCGAACATCTGCGTCTCGTCGGGCGACATGGCGATGCCGCCGAGACCCGTGCGGCCGACGCGCGCCCACGCCTGGGCATCCATCGACCAGTCGTACGCGGGGTTGTCGATCGCGACCCGCGGTCGGATGCCGTCCGGGCCGGGGAGCGCGCCCTGGTCGTACTCCGCGCCGACGTCGATCCCATGGTCGGTGAGGTCGACGAAGAGAGAGCCCGAGCCGGTTGCCGAATCAAGGGTGCCGCCGTCCGGCGTCACGCGGTAGATCGCGCCGAGCCCTTCCGGACCCAGGCCGGAGTGGCGGCGCATGTACGCGGCGGTGAAGAGCTCGCCCACCTGGTCGGGCGACGTCGCACGGCGCCACGTCGAGCCGTTGGTGGCGCCGACGTCGCGGAACGGCACGTTGACCGTTGTCGGCACCTCGCTGCTGGCACTCGCGCTCTCCGCGTCGTACCAGATGATCTGGCCGCCCTCCTTGTCGGCGTTGGGGCCATCCGATCCGGCGTACTGGATCTTCGGAAGGTAGACGCGCGGGTTGTTCTCGACGAACGCGCCCGGAACGTGGAAGGAGAAATCCACGGCGCCGGCATCGGCGATGTCGACGAACTGGACGGTCGTGCCGTTCGTCGTGTCGCCCGCGCGACCGACGACCGCGTCCTCCCACGCCTCCCACTGCTGGGTGTCGGGGACGTTCGCCTCGACGCGCCAACGCTGTGCGTCTGAGGTGACCGGAAGGACGTAGGTGCCGTCCGCAGCGGTCACGGCAGGTCCGGCGGAGTTCCCCGCGTCGTCGTAGGCATAGACCTCGATGCCCGCGATCCCGTCTTCATAGGTGTCGAAGACGCCGTTCGCGTCGTAGTCCTGCCAGATCGTTCCCGTGATCTCATCGCCCGTCGCGGCCGCGGCCGGCGCGGCGACGGAGACGAACCCCGTCGCGATGAGTCCTGCAATCGATGCGCTGGCGATCCATCGCCGCGCACCCCCCGACGATCCGGACAGCACACGCTGCTCGGACCTCCTCTGCAACCGTGGCACGGTGCTCCCCTCCGAGTTGGACTGTCGCTCCGGGCGGAGCGCTCCTGGTGCCGCGCCGCCATGGCGCGAGCGGGCATGGATGTCCCCGCGGGATCAGCCAACCGGCTGTGAGCCGCCTGTGTGCAAGCTGTGTGCGCTATTTCACCCCTCTTTTCACATCATCCCGAGCATCCGTAATATCGGACGCCGGTTCCGGCCTATGCTCGACCGCATGTGTCCTCGCGCGCGCGTCTCCGCTCTCGGAAGGACACTCGCGATCCTCGCCATCGCCCTCAGCGCGACGGGGTGCACCACGACGTCTGCGCAGCCGGAGGAGCCGGTTCTTCAGGAGCTCGTCCGCGTTCCCGAGGACGCGGCGACGATCTCGGATGGCGTCGACCTCGTCGCCCCGGGCGGGATGGTCCTCATCGCCCCCGGAACCTACGAGGAGGAGGTGACCGTCGACAAGGACGATGTGACGCTCCGCGGCGAGGACCGGAACGAGACGATCATCGACGGCGGCGGGACGAACTCGTTCGGCGTCTTCGTGCCCGCCGACGGCGTGCGCGTCGAGAACCTGACGGTCCACTCCACGCAGTTCTACGGGGTGCTCGTGACCGGGATGCACGATGAGAGCGGCCCTCTCGCGCACGGTGGCCCGGGATACACCGAGCTCGACCCCGAGCGGTTCCCGCCCGTCGAGCGGTTCTCGATCGACCACGTCACGGCCTACAACAACGGCCTCTACGGCATCTACGCGTTCAACGCCCGGCACGGATCGATCACCGACTCCTACGCGTCGGGCTCCGCGGACTCGGGCTTCTACGTCGGCCAGTGCGAGGACTGCGACATCCTCGTCGCCGGCAACGTGGCGGAGCGCAACGCCATCGGGTTCGAGAACGCGAATGCGTCCGACTCGCTCACGATCGCGGGCAACCGGTTCTCGGGCAACCGCATCGGGATGACGCTCATCTCGAACTACCAGGAGGCGTTCACCCCGCAGCGGGAGAACGCGGTGTTCGGCAATCTCATCGTCGACAACGCGAACGGCGAGTCGCCGGCCCACGCGCTCGGCGGGTTCGGCGTCGGCCTCGCCGTCAACGGCGGCCAGCGCAACGTGATCTCGGCCAACCGCATCGAGGGAAACCCGACCGCCGGGATCCTGCTGTCGAACTCCGAGGACATCCCCGCCGAGGGCAACGCCTTCTCGGACAACGCCTTGTCCGGCAACGGAGTCGATGCCGTGGACACGTCGGCGGAACGCGCTCTCGGGCGAGGGAACTGCTTCGATGGCGCAGGACCCGCGACCTCCGCCCCCGAGGAGCTCCGCGCGACGTCGTGCCCTTCGGATGCGGTCGCGCCCGGCGGAGGGACGACCCCCGACGTCGAGGTGCCGCGCGGCATGAGCTTCCTCCAGATCCCCGTTCCTCCCGCGCAACCGGGTCTCGACGACGTGAGGACGCCGCCGCAGCCCCTGCCCGCCGCGGTCGACATGCCCGCAGCCTCCGAGCATCCGCTGCCCGAGCGGACGCTCCTCGAAGACCGGGCGGCCGTCCGGTGAGAGGCCGCAGCCTGCTGCGCCGCCTCTTCATCGGCGGCGCCGTCTCGACCATCCTCCTGGCGGCAACCGCGTGCGCCCCGACGCCGGCCCCCGCTGAGGATCCCGCTCAGGACGCTCGCCCACTGTCATCGGACGAGGCCGAGAGCCTCGCGATGATGCGGTTCCGGAACTTCGACGCCGGGGTCCGCGCGATCGAGTTCGGCGTCGCCGATGCGGGCGAGGACTACACGGTGTCGGGGTGGGTCGACTACGCCGCGCACCTCGGCTACGCGACGATCGACGCCCGCGGCGAGCGCTCGCTCATCGCGTGGAGCGCCGACGCGATCAGCAGCCATCCGTCTGCCGACCAGACGCCGCCGCTGCCGCCGCCCGGGCTGGACGCGGGCGCGGCCGAGTGGACGACGAGCGATCTCGTGGCCGACGCATCGCGCCTGCACGCCGCGCTCGGCGTGGTGCTCTCCCTCACCTCGGACCGCCCCGACAACCCGCTGCTCCTCCAGCAGACGGATGCCCGCTGGCTGCGGGAGGACACGATCGGCGATGTCGCCGTGGATGTGATCGCGGGCCCCACCTCCGACACCCCCTACGACCCCGGTTCGGGGGCGGCGGACGACGGAAGCGACGCCGTCCTGCGCTACTGGATCGACGAGAGCGGCCTCCTTCACCGTGCGGAGGTGCGGCTCGGCGGGAGCGGCGAGTGGACCGCCGTCGAGTTCGGCGAGGCTCCCGACGTCGCGTTCGCCGACGCGTTCCTCGGAGCCGCGCGATGACCGGCCTGCCTCGACGCGATCTCCTGCGCAGCGTCGCGGCCGCGGGCTTCGGCGTCGCGGCCGGCGCCGTGGGCGGATGGTCGGCGTCGCGCGCCTTCCCGCTCGATGCGGCGGAGAGCGGCGAGCCGGGGTCGGCACGGGAGACGGCCGCTCCCGACGCCTTCGCCCGCGTGGACCCGCACGGTGCGCACCAGGCGGGCATCGACCGCCCGTCCACGCCTCAGGCGCACGAGGTCGTCACCGTGCTGGACCTGCCGGATGTCCCCGCCGCGGATGGCGCGGATGAGACGTTCCGATCCGGTCTCCGCGAGATGCTGGCACCCCTCGGCGAGCTCATCACGGCGCTCGTCGAGCGGGGCCCCGACGGGGAGAGCGCGCGCAGTTCCGCCGGCATGTTCGAGGGACCGCGCGACCTGACGGTCACCGTCGGACTCGGCCCGCGGGTGCTCGCGGCCCTGGACAGCTCGCTCCCCGGCGCCGAGCCGCTCCCTGCCTTCGCGGGAGACGCGCGTCTTCCCGCCGAGCGCACCGGCGGCGACCTGCTGATCGCGGTCTGCAGCAGCGACGTCAACGACGCCGCTGCTGCGTCTCGCGCGCTCATCGCGCGCTCGGGCGCCGTCCCTCGCTGGGCGCAGCGCGGGTTCCGCGGCGTCGGAGAGGGCACCGTCGCCCGGAGTCCGATCGGCTTCCTCGACGGCATCATCGTGCCGCACGGCGATCGGGAGATGTCGGAGCACGTGTGGATCGCGGACGGTCCGCTCGCGGGCGGCACGATCTGCGTCATCCGGCGCCTGCGGATCGACATCGAGCGCTTCCGCGCGCTCGCCCAGCCGCAGCAGGAGGGCGTGGTCGGGCGACGGCGCGGCGACGGCTCGCCGCTCTCCGGCGGTGCGCCCGACGACGAGGTGGATCTCCTCGCCAAGACCCCCGAGGGCGAGTTCGTCATCCCGGCCCGCGCGCACGTCCGCGCCGCCCACCCGTCCTTCACCGGCAGCGCGCTCATGCTCCGGCGTGGGTATGGGTTCGACGACGGCATCGCCGCGGACGGCACAGCCGATGCGGGGCTCCTGTTCACGTGCTTCCAGCGCGACCTGCGCACGTTCGTCCAGACCCAGCACCGGCTCGACGAGGTGGACGACCTCATGGGGTTCACGACGACGACGGCGAGCGCGAGCTTCGCGATCCTCCCGGGCTTCTCAGACCGGCGTAGGCTCGGGTCCACACTGGTGTGACCGCGTCGCCCGACCCGCCGTTCACCCGAGAAGACCCCGCGGCGCACGCGCGCGACCGCGGGTCGAGGAGGGAGGCCTGGAACGTGACATCACGCGCTTCGTTCCCGACGGCGCCACGGCCGCCGTCCGGGTCGATCGTCCGACCGCGGCTCCTGGCCGCTCTCGACGGACCCGAGCGCCTCTGCATCGTGCGCGCCGCGGGGGGAACGGGCAAGACCACGCTGCTGACGCAGTGGGCCGAGCACGCGCACGAGGCTGTGGTCGTCTGGATCGACGGCGACCCCGCGCCGACGTCGCGTGCGAGCTTCTGGCTCCGCGCACTGACCCAGGTGCACGCCCGCGGACTGGTCGACGATGCGACGCTCTACCGCGAGGTCGCCGCGATCGCCGACGCCCCCGACGACGTGGAATCGGCGATGAGGCGGACGCTCGACGACGTCGCCGCGCCCGTCACGCTCATCGTCGACGGCGTGCACCCGGGTGCACACGGCGACGCGTGGGACGAGGTCGCACACGATCTGCTCCGCCTCCTCCGCGACGTGCCGAGCTTCCGCTGCATCGTCGCCACCAGCCAGCCGACCGCGCTGGAGCACGCCGAGCCGTCCCTCGAACGGCGGGTGCTCACGGAGGCCGACCTCGCCCTGACCGACGACGAGGTCCGCGCCGTGGCGGAGACCGCATCGCCCTGGCTGTCCACGGGAGCGCGCGACCTCATCGCCGGCAACGACGCGTCACGGCACGTCGGCTCGCTCAGGTACAGCCTCGACGCCGTCGCGCGCGCGGGCGAGCGCGAGAGCGTCGATGTCCTCGCACACGCGCATCGCGAGCTCATCGACCGGCTCGGCGACTCGGAACTGCGCGACTTCGTGGGCGCCACCGCCCTCTCGCCGGTCCTCGATGCGGATCTGGCGCGAGAGCTCACGGGGCGCGACGACGCATCCGAGCTCCTCTCCCGCCTGGAGAGCGCGGGCGCCGGACACTGGACCGAGTCGCACACGGGCGCCCGCCTCTTCCGCTACGGAACGCACGTGCGCGCGCAGGCCGCTGCCGAGTTCGCGGCACGCAAGCCGGACGCGCTCCGCGGCCTCCACGCCCGCATCGCGCAGTGGCTCTTCCACGATCTGAAGGACGACATGGCGGCGCTCGAGCACGCGCTCGAGGCCCGCGACCTGGAGTTCGCCGGCCACGTCGCGCTCCGTGCTCTGCCCGTGAACCGGGACGAGGGCTCTCGGGTCGTCGACCTGCTCCG
The DNA here is from genome assembly GCF_049065455.1 of Microbacterium sp. SA156. Taxonomy (NCBI): domain Bacteria; kingdom Bacillati; phylum Actinomycetota; class Actinomycetes; order Micrococcales; family Microbacteriaceae; genus Microbacterium; species Microbacterium sp. SA156. Next base: position 205,178 of record NZ_JBAKGU010000003.1, on the reverse strand, counting down.
CCGGATCCCCGCGGTCCAGATCCACCGCCATCCCCTGCTCGCCCTCTGGTACGGACTCGTCCTCAATGCCGATCCCGCGACGCACAGCCGTGCGGCGGAGTTCTTCGCCTCGGCGGGGGTCATGGCACGACTGCAGAGCCGCAGCCTCAGCCCCTGGGAGCGCGCCGTGCACCGCGGACTCGAGAGCGTGGTGTGGCGGATGCTCGGGCAGCCGAGGCGGATGATCGATGCGGCACGACGCTGCATCGATCTGCTCGAGGAGATGGAGGCCTCGCCGAGCCCGGAGGACCGTCTCGCCGACATCGCGAGCACCCTCCTGTACCAAAGCGGGGTCAGCGCGTTCTACGCCGACGAGCCCGACACCGCCCGGCGCGCGTTCTCGGCCCTCGTCGAGTTCTCGGACCGCCACGACTTCCGCCATCGCCGCAACGCCGCGCTGTCGGGTCTCGCCTTCCTCGACGCGATGGCCGGGCGGGTCACCTCCGCGCGCCGCACCCTCGAGCGGATCGTCGACGCCGACTGGCCGCACACCTGGCGGGACGGATACATGGGCGCTCTCGCCCGCATCGCGCGCGCGTGGGTCCTCCTCTCGGAGCCGGACCCGCAGGGCGCGCTTGACGAGCTCACCGTCCTCGATCCGCACTTCGACACGATCGAGCACTGGGAGCTCATCCTCATCGCGCGCGTGCTCGCGGAGAGCATGCTGGGGCGCCGACGCGAGGCCGCCTACCGGTTCGAGCGCGTTCGCGCGGCGCGCACGAAGCGGTCGACCCTCCCCTCGAGCCTCGACCGCCTCGCGACCGCCGAGGCTCTGCTCGACCTCGTGACCGGCCACATCGCCGATGTGCGCCGCCGGGGGAACACGCGGCGCTCCTCGCCCCTGCTGCGCGCCGTGGAGGGGATGGCCGAGTCGGCGCTCGCCGGCTCGGCCGGCGCGACGCCGCTCATCGCCCGCGCGGAGCGCGACGCCCGCGACCCGGTCGACGAGCTGTTCGCCGCGATCTCGGCGACCACGCTGGCGCTGCGCACGGGCGCTCGCCGCGATACTCACCGCACGGCAGCCCGCATCGCGGGCATCGTCTCCGAGCACGGGCTCCGCTGGCCGCTCGTGCTCGTCTCCCCCTCCGACCGCGAGCGCATCCTCTCGGCCCTCGAGGGGGTCGCCGAGACCGGGACTGCCCAAGTGCTCCGCGACGCCTTCGCCGCCTTCCCTGCCCAGATCGACGACTCCGTCTGGGGAGCCGAAGCTGCACCCGTTCTCAGCCGCCGCGAGACGGTGGTCCTGCACGCGCTCGCTGAGACGGGCAGCAGGGCCGAGATCGCCGAGCGTCTCTTCGTCTCGGTGAACACGGTCAAGGCTCAGCTCCGATCGCTCTACACCAAGCTCGGCGTCAGCTCGCGCGAGGAGGCCCTCGCGAGAGCGATCGCCCTCGACCTGCTCTCGCCCGCCGAGGAAGAAGGCGACGAAGAGGCCGTCTCGTGAAGCGCATCCTGCTGCTCGCCCTCGCGCAGTGCGCCGTGCTCGGCTCGCTCACCGCACCCGCGGTCGTCGGACTCTCGATCCTGATGCGAGACATGGTCGGTGCGGAGGCTGCGCCGGGCGCGCTCGCGACCGTGATCGCGCTCGGATCCGCCGCGGCGATGATCTCGAATCCCCTCTTCGGCTGGGCGGCCGACCGCAGCGCCGTGCAGGGCGGACGGCGCACCTGGCTCGTGGGCGGCGCGCTTGCGGGCCTCGTCGCCTGCGCGGGCGTCGCGTTCTCCGCCGACCCGACCTGGCTCGCCATCGCATGGACGCTCGCCCAGGCCTCCTACAACGCATGCTTCGGCGCCATCAACGGGCTGCTCTCCGAGGGCCTCGCCCCCAACGACCGCACCCGCGCGGCCGGCGTGTTCTCTGCGGCCGCCCTCATCGGGACGCTCCCCGGGCTCGCGGCCGCCGCCATCCTCCCCGGGAGCATCGTCGCGATGACGCTCGTCGTCCCCTGCGTCGCGGCCGCGGTCATCCTCTTCGTCGCGCTGCGCCTGCCGGCGCTGTCCGCCCCGGTCTCCGCGCAGGGAAGGCCGAGATGGCGGTTCGCCGCGGTGCGCGCGATCGTCTCTCCGCGATTCGCGTCGGTCTTCACCGTGCGGTTCGTGCTCTCGCTCGAACTCACCGCGGGGCTCACCTTCGGGCTCTACCTGTTCCTCGACCGGTGGTCCCTCGACGAGGCGCTGGCCGTGCGGCTCGTCTCGCTCGCCACGCTTCTCGGCGCGCTCGGCGTCGTGAGCGCCTCGGTCGTCATCGCCGTCACTCCCCTCTCGCGCGTCGATCCGCGCCGGCTGCTGGTCCCCGCGCTCGTGCTCCTCGCCGCCGCGATGATCGGCCGTGGGCTGGCGCCCGACGTCCTGTCGTTCCACATCGCGACCGCGGTTGCGGGGCTCGCGATCGGCGCTGGCTACACCGCGACCCGCTCGATCGCGCAGGCAGCCCTTCCGCCTGCGGAATCCGCCCTGGGCCTGGGCGTCTTCAACGTCGCGAACACACTCGCGCCGATCCTCGCGCCCGTGCTGGCGAGCGCGCTCATCGCCCCCGAACTGCTGCCAGGACTCCCTGACGGATACGCCGTCATGTACGTGGTGCTCGCGGTACCCGTGCTCGCCTGCCTCGCGACGTTGCCGTGGCTCGGCGAGCCGGCACCGGCTCCGCTCGCTCCGGCTACGCGTCGACCGGCTCGAGGCCGATGAACTTCATGCGGTCCTCGCCGTAGAAGCACGACTGCAGCGCGAACGCGCCCTTGAGGCCCACGAGGTCGGCGGTCGACGACCAGATCTTCGAGGTGTACCGGATGTCCACGATCTCGTAGACCTGGTCATCCCCCTCGACCCGGATGCGCTGGCCCATCTCCCACGGCAGGAGCACGTCGCCGCCGCAGTTGTTGTGCGCCGCCCACACGGGCGGTACGCCGTCGCGCTCGTACGACAGCATCTCGGTGAAGGTTCCGTCGCACCAGTCGAGCTCGGTCTGGCCGCCCGAGACGCCGAGCTTCACGGTGGGGAGCTCCTCGAAGACCTCCTCCTGCACCTGCTGCACCTTCTCGGCGACGCCGACCTTGATCGCGCCGTACGCCTGCTCGACCGATTGCGGGGCGAGGAGGGTGCCGGCGCCGAGGCCGATCCCGCCCACGAGGAGCAGGACGCCGAAGACGGTGAGGACCGTGTTCCAAGCACCCCCGCGACGCGAGCGCTTCGCCGCGTGCTGTCCGCCGCGTGCGCGACGGGTCACCGGCGGGGCCGAGGGGTGCTCGGGCGATTCGCTCATCGCGGGTCCTTTCACGATCCGCTTGCGAGCTTACGCCAGGGGGCCGTCCGAGCCGAGGCCGAGGTCGCTCTCCCCAGCGATCTCCCGGCCCTGGCCATCCGAATGACAACCGTGTGATTCATCCCCAGCTCGCCTCACACCTGTGAATAACAGAGGTGTAATTCATCCCCAGGTGGGGATAGATCTGTGGATAACCCCGTGGAGAAGTGGGGGAACCAGGTGGAGAACCCCGTGGAGAGGGGGTGGAGAACGGGGGGTTAACCGTGGAGAACCTTCCCACAGCTGTGGACAGCCTGTGGAGAACTCGCCCGATTCGGCCATGCGCGGCCTGCCTGCGTGGGGTCGCGAGCCGCGCACGTGCCTCGAGTGGCCGCCATCCGCGCCCGCAAGCGGCCCCAGGCGGCAGGCGCCGTCCCAGACACGCGAAGGGGCCGGATCCAGACGGATCCGGCCCCTTCGGGTGTCTGCCCTGCGTGTCAGGTGAGCGACGGGTATCCCAGCACGGGCGGCACGGCGAGAAGCGCGAGGAGCGCGACGCCCACGAGCGACAGCAGCGCGATCTGCAGACCGCGGCGGTTGCGGCCGCTCGTCCGAGCGAGGACCAGTCCGACGACGAGGCCCGTGATGAGGCCGCCGACGTGCGCCTGCCACGAGACGTTGAACCCCGGGATGAACCCGATCACGAGGTTGATGCCGAGCACGACGAGGATGCCGCGGATGTCGCCGCCCAGCCGGCGCCCGATGACGAGCAGCGTGCCGAGGAGGCCGAACACGGCCCCCGAGGCGCCCACGACGGGCGTCGAGAAGGCCAGCAGGGCCACGGCGACCGAGCCGCCGATCGTCGAGAGGACGTACAGCGCGAGGAAGCGCCCGCTGCCGATGATCGGCTCGAGGATGCGGCCGATCATCCACAGCGACAGCAGGTTGAGGCCCACGTGCCAGAAGCCGCCGTGCACGAGCGCGACCGTCACGAGCCGCCAGGGCTGCGTGGTGCCGGTCAGCTCGGGGTACAGCGTCGGAGCGTAGAACGCGAGCCACTGCTGGACGCCGATGGCGCCGCCGAAGCCGTATCCGTCGACCATCTGGAGGAGGTAGGCGACGGCCGTGATGCCCGCGATCCACGCCATGACGCGCGGACGGCCGCCGGCGATGGCGACCGCGCCGCCTCCGCGCCAGCGTCGCTCAGCGCGGCGCTGGGCGGGTGTGCGCCTCTTGCGCTGCTCCTTCATGCACTCCGGGCACACGACGCCGACCGGCCCCTGGGTCTGGCAGTCCGCGCAGATCGTGCGCAGGCAGCGCTGGCACAGGACGAAGCTCTGGCGATCGGGGTGCCGATAGCAGTAGTCGTCGGGATTCCGGGGTCGGTCGGCGGTGGTCACGCGAGCGCCGTGTCAGACGGCGACGACGTCGATCGACGAGATGACGACGTCCTCGCGCGGGCGGTCGGCCGCGCCGGTCGGAACCTGGGCGATCGCGTCGACCACGGCGCGCGACGCGTCATCGGCGACCTCGCCGAAGATCGTGTGCTTGCCCTGCAGCCACGGGGTGGGGTCGGTCGTGATGAAGAACTGCGACCCGTTCGTGCCGCTCAGCTTGCCCGTGATGGCGTTCGGGCGCTTGCCCGCGTTGGCCATGGCGAGCTTGTAAGGCGCGTTGAAGTCGAGCTCGGGGTGGATCTCGTCGTCGAACGTGTAGCCGGGGCCGCCGACGCCCTGGCCGAGCGGGTCGCCGCCCTGGATCATGAAGTTCGGGATGATGCGGTGGAAGATGACGTCCTTGTAGAGGGGGCCCTCGCCGGCTGCGCCCGTGCGCGGGTCGGTCCACTCCTGCGAGCCGTCCGCCAGCCCGATGAAGTTCTGGACGGTGCGGGGTGCGTGGTCCCCGAAGAGGTTGACCACGATGTCGCCGTGGTTCGTGTGGATGGTCGCGACGGCGGTGTGCTGAGTCATGGGCACATTCTCTCAGAGTCCGCAAGGCCGGAGCTGATCGGGGATGCCATCTGGCAGGATGGTCGAAAGCAGACCCCATCGACGCGGGAGGGCACACGTGAGCCTCAGCCTCAGCAGGAAGCAGAAGAAGGAGCTCAAGAAGCTCCAGCAGTCCGCGGCGCACGTCTGGGAGGCGCAGCAGGTCGTCGCCGCCGGCGCCGCCGATGTCGCACGGCAGGCGGGTCGCCAGCTCGAGACGTTCGGGCGCAAGCAGGTCGCACCCGCGGTCGAGGAGAAGTACCACGAGATCCTCGAGCCCTACGTGAACCGGGCTCGCCCGTTCGTGGACCAGGGCGTCAAGGCCTCGAAGAAGTTCATCGACGGATCGGTCGTCCCGGTCGCCGGCGCGGTCGTGGGCAAGGCCCTCTCGGCCTGGGACGTCGCCGCCGAGACGCGCGACAAGCTCGCCCGCTCGCGCGCCGGACTCCCCGTCGTCGCTCCCAAGAAGAAGTCGAGCGCGGGCCCGGTCATCGCCCTCATCCTCGGCATCGCCGCGGCCGCCGGCGTGCTCTACGCCGCGTGGCAGACGCTGCGCGCCGACGACGAGCTCTGGGTGGCCGACGACCCGCTCGCGGCACCCGACGCCTGACCTGAGGATCCGGCGCGGCGGGGCGACCCGCCGCGCCGTTCCGCTGCGCTCGCGGGTGCTCCTCGCGGAGCGCGACGCTGAGGAGGAGAGCGGATGGCCGACGGCACGACGACGCAGGATGGGCTCGAGCGCGTCCGCGCGGCCGCCGCGGAGCGCGGACTCGACATCGACGTGCAGGCGTCTCCGCGTGCCACGTCCCTCGAGGAGGCCGCCGCGCTCCGCGGCATCACGCCCTCCGACATCGTCAAGACCCTCGTCGTGAAGGGAAAGGGCGACCGGTTCTACTTCGCGCTCGTACCCGGCGATCGCTCGATCTCGTGGTCGAAGCTGCGCGCCGTGGTCGGCGTGAACAGGCTGCGCCTGCCCGAGCCGCCCCTCGCTCTCGAGGCGACGGGGTACGAGCGCGGCACGATCGTCCCGCTCGGATCCACGCGGGACTGGCCCGTCTACGCGGACGAGCGGATGGTCGGAAAGCGCGTCTCGATGGGCGCGGGAGCCCACGGCTACACGCTGTTCGTCGACGCCGACGCCCTGATCGCCGCCTACGGCGCGACCGTCGCCGACATCACGGACCCGATCGAGGCCATCCGCTGACCGCTATCCCGAGACGCGGACCGAGGACGCCTTGTTGTTCATCGTGCTGCTGATCGAGCTCGAGTACGAGTAGTACCCGTACGACGCCCCGCCGTAGTTCGTGTGCTCGTAGACCTTCACCTTGCAGTTCGAGTAGCCGCGCATCGACGAGGCGCGGTCCTGGAACGAGATGTTGGCGTTGCCCATCCACTGCCCCGACACGCACGAGCTCGATCCGTAGAGGTCCCAGTACGAGCCGCTGTACGACGTGCCGTCGTACAGGCGCGCGAGCAGGTACGTCGCCGCGACGCCCGCCTCGATCCCGTCGGCACTCGACGAGCGGGCGGATGGCGCGGCCGCGTCGACGACGACCTGGCCGGTCTGCTCGAGGACGGCGGCGTGGAGGTCCTCCCCGCGCGGCACGCAGATCGTCTCGCCCGTGTCGACGAAGACGCCGCAGTCCTGCTCGGCCGATGCCGTCGCGGGCGCCGCCGCGATCGCACTCGCCCCGACAGCCGCGATGCAGGCGAGCACCGCTCCGATTCGCTTCCTCATGGCGCCCATGCCGACTCCTCTATCCGGAGCCCCGATCGACGAACCCCGTCCCCGGAATCTCGCACGCCGCGCGGGCGGTGTCAAGGCGTTGTGTCCTCCGAATGGGGGACACGCCGCGGACGAAGTGTGAGACGATTCGGGACACCGGAGCATTACAGGGTGTGAACGCAGTGGAACACGACGTGGCAGCCGTGCCGTCGCAGGCCGACGAGGCGCTGCTCGACGCGGTCGCACGCGGAGACCACACGGCGTTCGCCACGATCTACGAGCGCCACGTGCGCACGGTCTTCCGCTTCGCGCTGAGCCTCGGCATCTCACCGCGCGACGTCGAGGACGTGACGCAGGAGGTCTTCGTGGTCGCGTTCAAGAAGGCCGCGAGGATCCGCACCGCCGACGGATCCGCCCTCCCCTGGCTCATGGTCACGTGCCGCAACCTCTCGTACGCGCATCTGCGGAAGCGCGCGAAGGATCACGCGCACCTCGATGCCGGAGAGCACGACGTCGCCGATCCGACGGCGTCGCCCGAGAGCCGCGCCCTGCAGGCCGAGCTCTCCCTGACGATCGCCGAGGCGATCGGCCGACTCTCGCCGCGGGACCAGGAGCTGGTCCACCTCTGCCTCGACCGGGGGATGACCTACCGGCAGGCGGCGCACGCGCTCGGCGTCACCGACGGGACGGTGCGGAACCGCCTGTCGCGTGCCAGGGCCGAGCTGCGCAGCTCCCTCCGCGGCGCCTTCCGTGAGCAGGGATCATGAGACTGCACCCCCCGACCGACGACCAGGTCGCGTCGATGCGCCGCAAGATCTTCGCCGAGATCGCCCGGAACCGCGCACGCCGCCGCTCGAGGCTGACGTTCACCGCGGCCACGACCGCGCTCGTCGTCGCCGTCACCACCGCGGGCGCCATCCTCGTCGAGATGGCGAAGCCCGACGACCTCAACGTGAGCTTCGACTGCTACACGACGGCCGACCTGTCGGCGCCGCACGGCACGACGTCGTTCGTCGACGACGACCGCGATCGCGACCGCACGCTCGCTCTCGAGGATCGGGTCGCGCAGGCCCTCGAGTTCTGCATGGCGGGCTACAACGCGGTGCCGACCGACGGCGACGTCGAGATGGTGCGGGTCGTGAACCCGACCGTGTGCATGATGCAGGATCGCCGGCTCGCCGTGCTGCCCAACGAGCAGTACGCATCCACGGAGGACTTCTGCGAGGGTCTCGGCCTCGCAGCGCCGTTCGAGTAGGCCGCGGTCAGCGCGCGGGAGCGAGCAGAGCCGCGAGGCGCTGCACCGCGAACGCGTAGCCCTGCACGCCCGCTCCGACGATCACGCAGCTGGCGACATCCGACAGGTACGAGTGGTGGCGGAACGGCTCGCGCGCGTGCACGTTCGAGATGTGCACCTCCGCGAAGGGCAGGTGCACGCCGGTGAGGGCGTCGCGCAGCGCGACCGACGTGTGGGTGAGCGCGCCGGGGTTGATCACCACCGCGTCGCAGTCGCCCCGCGCCTCGTGGATCGCGTCGACGAGCGCGCCCTCGTGGTTGCTCTGGATGGCCCGCACCTCGAATCCGAGATCCGCGGCCGTCCGCTCGACGAGCGCCACGACGTCGTCGAGCGTGTCCGAGCCGTAGATCTCGGGCTCGCGCGTGCCGAGGAGGTTGAGATTCGGCCCGTTCACGAGCAGGATCCGACCGTTCACGTGCGTTCCCTTCGTCACAGGAGTCCGGCCATCCGCAGGGCGGTGTCGACGAACGAGACCCGCTCGATCGACCGCACGCGGCTGAGCGGGATCCACTCGGCCATGTCGGTCGACCCGTCGAGCTCGTAGGCGAGGGACCCGCCCGTGATCGTCGCCCGGTAGACGATCCGCAGCGCCTGCATGTCGCCGGTCCCCGCGAGCCGCTTGCGGGCGGGGATGACGACCGAGTCGATCCCGATGACGTCCCCGAGCTCGACCTCGTAGCCCGTCTCCTCGCGCACCTCGCGTCGGCAGGTCTGAGCGGGATGCTCGCCGGGGTCCATCCCGCCGCCCGGCATCGTCCAGGCGGGCTTCGACCCCTCGATCCAGCGCGAGAGCAGCACGCGCTCGGCCTCGTCGACGATGACGGCGTAGGCGGCGACTCTCAGGTCCATGACGTCAGCCTACTGATCCCGGATCGCGGCGCCGTCGGCCTCGCCGCGCGGCGGGACCGGCACGAGCTTCCCGGTGCCAGCGGCGGCCCGGGGGCGCGCGGTCGTCCGCACCCTCATCCGCACGCCGTCCAGGGTCGCGCGCAGCGGGGAGCCGATGAACAGGCCGAGGGTCGCGCCTGCGGCGAGCGCGATGCCGATCATGCCGGCGGTCACGAGCGCCTGCGTCGCGACGATGAGCCGCGCGGTGTCGTCGCCGGCCTCGACCATCCCGAGAAGACCCCGGAACACGGCGGAGCCCGGGACGAGGGGGACGATCGCTGCCGTCGTCACGGCGACGGATGGCACGTGCAGGCGCTGGGCGATGAGCGCGCCGACGAGGCTCGCGGCGAACGCCCCCGCGAAGCTCGCTCCGGCGGCGTCGAGTCCGGCCGCCGAGGGCACCGCGTAGCCGGTCCAGGCGATCGTCGCGAGCAGGACGCTCACGACGACGATGCGGAGGCCGGCGCCGTTCATGACCGCGACGGTGATCGCCACGATCACCGCGCCGACGATCTGACCCGCGAACGGCCCGAACGGCAGCGCCTCGCTCGGCAGCTGCAGGCCGACGCCGAGCGCGCTCGCGAGCTGCAGCCCGACCACGATGCCGAGCACGACGCCGAGGGTCTGCAGGGTGAGCTCGAGGATGCGCCCTCCCGCGGTGAGCGCGAATCCGTCGATCGCGTCCTGCGCGGCGCCGACGACGGCGAGACCCGCGAGCATGAGCACGATGCCCGAGGAGACGACGATCGTCGAGCGGACGTCGGTGAACGGCTCGACGCCGAGGCGCGACAGGAGCGCGACGACGACCGTGACGGCGACGAGCGTGAACGCGCCGACCACCTGGCTGAAGAACATGGGCACGCGCAGCTTCGCGAGCCCCGCCTGGGAGCCGGCGACGCCCAGCGCGGCGAGGAAGGTCACGGCCAGCGCGATCCACGACGCGCCGAACATCACGCCGACGCCGACCGCGAGGAGCGCCTGCACCGTGATCACGACGCCGGGCTGATAGAGGAACGGCGTGCGGCGGATCTGGCGGAACCGCGCCCGCGCCTCGCCGAGCTCGAGGCCCTCCTCGATCTCGGTCACGAGCGCCTGGAGGCGCTGGAGCTTCGCGTGATCGGGAACGGCCGACCGCACGACCTGCATGAGGGTTATCGGCAGGTCGTCGCCTCCGCGGTGATCCGACACCGTCACGGAGTTGTAGGTCACGTCGACGTGCACGCTCTTGAGCCCGTAGGCGCGGGTGATGCGCAGGGCCGCGAGCACGACCTCCTTCGCCGACGCGCCGACCGACAGCATGACCTCGGCCACCCGCATCGCGAGGTCGATGATCCGCACGGCCATCGCGTCGTCGACGACCGTGAGCAGCTCGGTGGGGGCGGCCTTCGACGCGTCGCTCCACAGCGCCCTGCGGACGCTCTCCATCACGCGCCGACGACGATCCTGAGCCATGCCCTCCATCCTGTGCCACGAGGTTCACCGTTCGCCGAACGATCCGGGATGTCCGCTCTGCACGTCTTCGGAACCTCACTCCGTTTCGGCTCGCTCCGCTCGCTCAACGACCGGACCGGAGGCATCGCGCGACGACCGAGACGATCCGGACTCCCCCTCCGGACATTGAGCGAGGGAGCGCAGCGACCGAGACGAAATGCCGCAACCCAGCCTCCGAACGCCCCGCGTTTCGACTCGCTCCGCTCGCTCAACGACCGGACCCGGGGCATCGCGCAGCGACCGAACGCGCCGCGAGCCGGCCACGGGCGGAACCCGGGGCCGGCTCGCGGTGCGGCAGCGCGTCAGCGCGCGGAGGCGCCACCCGGTCGGAGGGTCGCATCCCCTGCCGCGACCTGCACCGAGATCTCGCGCGGCGACGAGCTCTCGACGTCGAGGCGGTTGTCGAAGTCGCCTGCCGAGACGTCGGAGCGCACGGCGTAGGTCTCGTCGGGGAGCACGAGGTCGAGCGAGCCCGCGCTCACGTCGACCGTCACCTCGGCGGGCGCGTCGCCCGTGAGCTCGGCGTCGAGACGGCCCGCAGCGACCGTGAAGCCAGCCTCCGCGACGTCGGCGAGCGCGAGGTCGGCCTGGCCCGCGCTCAGATCGACCTCGAGCGACGCGGCCGAGCCGTCGAAGCTCAGGTACCCCGCCCCGACCTCGGCGTCGACCTCGCCGAAGTCGCCCTCGGCCGTGAGGCTGCCGCCCGAGAGCGAGAGGTCGACATCGAGGCCCGCGCCCTTCAGGCGCTCCGGCAGCGTCAGCACGACGGTCTGCTCGTCGTCGAACCAGTCGCCCCCGAACCAGTCGCCGCCGAACCACCAGCCGCGGAAGAACCCGTCGCGGCGGTCGACCGACAGCTCGCCGCCGTCGCGCGAGACGCGCCATCCGTCATCCGCGTTCGTCACCTCGAGCACGGCCTCGTCGACGTCGCCGTAGGCGATCGCGAAGGAGGCCCCGGAGGCGTCGATGTCGAGGGAGGTCACGCCTGCGGCCGCCGCCGTGAGGGTCTCGTCGACCGAGAACGCGCCGCGCGCCGCGGCGACGCCCGAGCCGATGGCGGTGCCCAGCAGCGCGACGCCGCCGATCACCGCGACGACGAGCGCGACGACCTTGCCGCCCGATGCGGGAGGGGTGGGAGGCGCCGGGCGCGGGGGCACGGCCGCGGGATCGTACGCCGACGGATCGAAGGCCGGCGGGGTGGTGGGGGTGCTCATCGTGTCGCTCCTGTCTGGGGCGTTCCGCCCGTGTTCTCGATGTGGGCGAGAGCTGCGAGAACGCGGCGGTTGCCCGACTCGTCCGGCTCGAGGCCGAGCTTCTGGAAGATGGAGGTGACGTACTTCTCGACGCTCGCCTCCGAGACGAAGAGCACGCCGGCGATCGCCTGGTTCGACTTGCCCTCCGCGATGAGAGCGAGCGTCATGCGCTCGCGCTCCGTGAGCCGCGTCATCCGCTCGTCGCGGGTGCGCCGGCTGAGCAGCTGCGCGACGACCTCGGGGTCGAGCACGGTCGCGCCCTGCGCGATGCGGTCGACCGACTCGACGAACTCCGCGACGTCGGCGACCCTGTCCTTGAGGAGGTAGCCGATCGCGCCGCCCTGCGCCGTGATCAGCTCGCTCGCGTAGCGCTCCTCGACGTACTGCGAGAGGACGAGGACGGGGAGCTCGCGATGAGCCGCCCGCACCTCGATCGCCGCGCGGATCCCCTCGTCGGTGAAGGTCGGGGGGAGGCGCACGTCGAGGATGCAGAGATCCGGGGCGGATGCCTCCACGGTCGCCAGCAGATCGCTCGCGTCGGGAAGGGCCGCGACGATCTCGTGGCCGGCGTCCTCGAGGAGGCGCACGAGGCCCTCGCGCAGGAGGACCGAGTCCTCGCAGATCAGGATGCGCATGGCACGCTCACCTCCAGGGCGGTCGGTCCGCCGTTCGGGCTGTCGAGGCGGACGGTGCCGCCCGCTGACAGGATGCGGTTCGAGATGCCGTCGAGGCCGCCGCCGGGGAGCACGCGCGCCCCGCCGATGCCGTTGTCCTCGACGCGGGCCCAGAGCATGCCGTCGTCGCGGCGGCGCACGATCACCCGGCATTCCGCGGCACGCGAGTGCTTCGCGGCGTTCGTGAGCGACTCCGCGATCGCGAAGTACACGGCCGCCTCGGCCTCCCGGCTGCACCGGCCGTCCATCCGCACGTCGAGATGCACGGGGATGTGCGAGCGCCCGGCGAGCGCGGACAGGGCCGCGTCGAGGCCGCGGTCGTCGAGCACGGACGCGTGGATGCCGCGCGCGAGCTGGCGGAGCTCGGTGATGGCCGCCTTCGTCGAGGTGTGCGCCTCCTCGATGAGCGAGCGGGCGGCATCGGGGTCGCTGTCGATCTTCTGCTGGGCCAGGCCGAGGGTCATCCCGACGGAGACGAGACGGGGCTGCACGCCGTCGTGGAGATCGCGCTCGATGCGCGTCCGCTCCACCTCGGAGGCGCGCACGGCCCCCGCTCGCTGCGCGTCGGAGGTGCGGGCCTGCGCGGCGAGCTGCTCCTCCTGCGACGGCACGACGATCGCGCGGCTCAGCACGCCGTGCAGGAGCGCGAGCCCGACGATCCCGGCAGCGGTCACGATGACGCCCAGGATGCCGGCGAGCGGCGCCCACGCGGCGGCGAACTCGAGGCCGAACGCGCCGCGCACCGTGTCCGCGCCCGAGAGAGGAGCGAAGCAGATCGCGATGGACCAGATGAGCAGGCGGAAGAGCCCCATGACGATCACGCCGAAGACCGTCGCGATCGCGAGGTTGGCGATCGCCCGCCACATGCGCGGGTCGACCGCCTGACGCAGGAGCGTGCGGAGCCAGCCGCCGAAGCCGGGGCCGACGCGGGGGCGCCATGCGAGCGCGGGCAGGCCGAAGCCGTACAGCCCGTCGACACGCGCGGTCTCGAGCCAGGCGACGGCGAAGAGGACGTAGACGAAGGCGACGAGCAGCAGGAGCCCGAAGCCGAGGAGCGGGAGGGTGCCGAGGCCGAAGCCGAGCAGCCCGAAGAGAGCGGTGAACGCGAAGGCGCCCAGGAAGCCGAGCGCCGCGAGATGGGCGATCGCCCCGGCCACCCGGAGCGGGCGCGACGTCCTCGCGGTCGAAGCGGAGGCGAGCTGTGTGGTCATGCCTCCAAGCTAGGGCGGCCCTCGCGCGGGCGCCCCAGAGTCAGCCGGAGACGTTCTTTCGGGTTTTCCCGAATCGCGTCACGGCGCCGCGGCGCACGTCGGCGCCGGGGCCTGCTCGAGCGCGTGCCACGCCGAGATCCCGCCCGCGAGCGAGCGGAGCGGATGAGCGCGCCACTCCGGGCGCCCGCGGAGCACCTCGGCCGCGCGGCGCGACCGCACCCCGAGGGCGCAGTGCACGACGACCTCGCGCCGCTCGACGAGCGCACGCCGCACGGCTTCGGGCGGCTCCTCCCCCGCCTCGATCTCGTCGAGCGTCCAGCGGACGGCATGCGGGATGGCCCCGGGCTCGGATGGCGCGCGCACGTCCACGACGAGAGGCGCGGCGCCCCCGGCCAGGGCATCGCGGAGCTCGGCGGCCGAGACGATCGGCACCGCGCCATCCGCCGTGCCATCCGCTGGGGCCTGCGCCGCGCCATCCGCCGGGGCTTCCGCCGGGCCATCCGCCGCGAACGCCACCTCGCGCCATCCGGCGCCGAGTGCGTCCACGACGACGACGCGGCCGAGGAGGGGGCGTCCTGCTCCCGTGATGAGCTTGATCGCCTCGGCCGCCATCTGGGCGCCGACGAGCGCGCACAGCGGGCCGAACACGCCCGCCGTCGCGCAGTCGAGCGCCGCTCCCGGCGCATCCGGGTAGAGGTCGCGGTAGCGCGTGCCGCGCTCGGCCCAGACGACCCCGACCTGGCCCTCCCACCGGAGGACCGACCCCCAGACGAGGGGAAGGCCGAGCGCCGCCGCCGTGTCGTCGACGAGGTACCGCGTGGCGAAGTTGTCCGAGCCGTCGACGACGAGGTCGTAGTCCGCGAGAACGCCGGCCGCGCTCCGCGCATCCAGACGCAGGGCGTGGGCGCGCACCTCGATCCCGGGGTTCCGCGCCGCGATGGCGTCGCGTGCGGATGCCGTCTTCGGTCGTCCGATGTCCGCGACCCGGTGGATCACCTGGCGCTGCAGGTTGCCGAGCTCGACGGCGTCGTCGTCGACCACGCCGAGCACGCCCACCCCCGCCGCGGCGAGCGCCAGCAGCACGGGCGAGCCGAGGCCGCCCGCGCCCACGACGAGCACGCGCGCCGCACGGAGGCGGCGCTGCGCGGCATCGCCCATGCCGGGCAGGATGAGCTGCCGGCCGTACCGCTCCCGCTCCTCGTCGGAGAGCGCCGGACCGGGTGCCACGAGCGCCGTCACAGGACCGCCATCCCCTCGGTCTCCGACGATGCGCGGGCGTGCCGCCGTCGGGGGATGCGCCCCGCGTGCGCGGCGAGGTGGCCCGCCTCGACCGCATGGCGGAACGCGGCGGCCATCCGCACGGGGTCGTGCGCGCGGGTCACCGCGGTCGCCAGGAGCACCGCGTCGCAGCCGAGCTCCATCGCGAGCGCCGCCTCCGACGCCGTGCCGAGGCCCGCGTCGAGCACGACGGGAACCGATGCGCGCGACACGATGAGCTCGATGTTGTGGGGGTTGAGGATGCCGAGGCCCGTTCCGATCGGCGCGCCGAGGGGCATGACAGCCGCGACCCCGAGCTGCTCGAGCCGCAGCGCCGTGACGGGGTCGTCGTTCGTGTACGCGAAGACCGTGAAGCCCTCCGCGACGAGCCGCTCCGCGGCGTCGAGCAGCTCGACCGGGTCGGGCAGGAGCGTCGTGTCGTCGGCGACGACCTCGAGCTTGATCCAGCTCGTGCCGAACGCCTCGCGCGCGAGCTCGGCCGTGAGCACCGCGTCGTGCGCCGTGCGGCAGCCCGCGGTGTTGGGGAGGAGGCGGATGCCGCGCTCGCGCAGCAGGGCGTAGAGGCCGCCAGCTCCGCTTCCGTATCGCCGCACGGCGACCGTCGTGAGCTCGGTGCCCGACGCCCGCAGAGCCTCGTCGAGCACCTCGAGGCTCGGCGCACCGCCCGTGCCGACGATGAGCCGCGACGACAGGGCGACGCCGTCGATGACGAGCGGCTCCACGTCAGCCGCCCTGCGCCGCGGTGAGCACCTCGACCCGCGCGCCCGGGCCGAGCCGATGCGACCCCCAGCGGGCGCGCGGCACGAGGACCGCGTCGACCGCGACCGCGACGCCGAGGGGCGCGCCGTCCTCGGCCGTGCCCTCGGGCGTCACCGCGCGGCCCGTGAGCGCCGAGACGACCGTCGACACGGCCGCCCCCTCGGGCAGCCGCAGAGCACTTCCGTTGACATCGATCTCGATCATGCGAGGACTCCTTCACGGTCACGGGGCGCGGCGTCGCGCCCGGGTTGGAGGCGGGTGGGGGCGAACCGCCCAGGGTCGAGCAGGTCGGCCTCGACGCCGCGCGGCGGGGCGACGTCGTCGACGATGCGGCGGCAGAGGTCTGCGATGAGCGGGGCGAGCAGCACGCCGTTGCGATGCGTTCCCGTCGCGACGACGAGGCCCGGGGCGGTCCGCCCGACGAGGGGCAGATGATCGGGGGTCGCCGGACGGGCGCGGGCGGTCGCCTCGACGAAGCGGTACTCGTCGACGAGCGGCATCACCTCGGCCGCATCGCGCAGCAGCGCCGACACGCCCCCCGCGGAGACCGCGTCGTCGGCGTCCTCGCGCTCGGTCGCGCCCACGACGAGTCCGCCGTCGACACGCGGCACGAGGTAGACGGCACGGCCGCGGACGAGGGAGCGGACCGTGTGCGCGAGGCGCGGGAGGCCCGCCGCGTGGAGGCGGAGGATGTCTCCGTGCACCGGGCGCAGCACGCCGGGCGGCGTCGCGCCCAGGTCCGCCGCGCCGAGCGCGTTCGCGATGACCACCTCGGCCGCGGCGATCGCCGTCCCGTCGGAGAGCTCGACACCGTGCACGGCACCGCCCCGCCCGCGCAGCAGGCGCCTCGCCGCGAGCGGACGGAGAGCGGATGGCGCGAGCGCGCCCCGAAGCGCGCGGACGAGGGCACGCGGATCGACGCGATGGTCGCCGTCCGCCGCGTACGCGCACGAGAGTCCCGGCGCGAGCAGGGGCTCGGCGGCCCGCGCTTCTCGGACGCTCCGTCGCTCCGCCTGCACGGCGGGCGCCGCGTCCACGAGCTCGACGATCCGACGGCGGTCGGCGTCGTCGACTCCGACGAGAAGCGTCGGGGCGGCCTCGTACCCGCACGCCGCGGCGCCGCCGGGCAGCGATGCGACGAAGTCGGGGTATGCGGCCGCCGCGGCGCGGTGGAGCGCGACGGCAGCGCGCTCGGTGTGCTGGAGCTCGCCCGCGGGGCTCAGCATTCCGGCCGCGGCATACGTCGCGCCGTCTCCCGGGCGGGGGTCGATGAGTCGCACCGAGCGCCCCGCGCGCGCACACGCGACGGCGATCGCCGTGCCGACGATCCCTGCGCCGACGACGGCGACGTCGACCCTGCTGTCAGCTCCGGACACGGGGCTCGTCGAGGTAGACGGACGCGCCGGCGGCGACGAACTCCTCGGACTTCCGGCGCATGGCCGCGATCGCCTCCTGCTCCTCGGCTCCGCCGAAGCGGTCGCGGATGTCCTGGGAGATCCGCATCGAGCAGAACTTCGGGCCGCACATCGAGCAGAAGTGCGCCGTCTTGGCCGGCTCGGCCGGGAGCGTCTCGTCGTGGAAGGCCTCTGCCGTGTCGGGGTCGAGCGAGAGGGCGAACTGATCGCGCCAGCGGAACTCGAAGCGCGCCTTCGACAGCGCGTCATCCCGCTCCCGCGCCCCCGGATGACCCTTCGCGAGGTCGGCCGCGTGCGCCGCGATCTTGTACGTGATGACGCCCGTCTTCACGTCGTCGCGGTTGGGCAGCCCCAGGTGCTCCTTGGGCGTGACGTAGCAGAGCATCGCGGTGCCCCACCGTGCGATCTCGGTCGCGCCGATCGCCGAGGTGATGTGGTCGTACCCCGGGGCGACGTCGGTGACGAGGGGGCCGAGCGTGTAGAAGGGCGCCCCCGAGCAGAGCTCCTGCTGGCGCTCGACGTTCTCCCGGACCAGGTGCAGCGGCACGTGCCCCGGCCCCTCCACCATGACCTGCACGTCGTGCTCCCACGCCCGGTGCGTGAGCTCCGCGAGCGTGTCGAGCTCGGCGAACTGCGCAGCGTCGTTGGCGTCGGCCGTCGAGCCGGGGCGCAGGCCGTCGCCGAGCGAGAACGCGACGTCGTACTGCGCGAAGATCTCGCACAGCTCGTCGAAGTGCGTGTAGAGGAAGTTCTCGCGATGGTGGGCGAGGCACCAGCCCGCCATGATCGAGCCGCCGCGCGAGACGATGCCCGTCACCCGCTCTGCCGTGAGCGGCACGTAGCGCAGCAGCACGCCCGCGTGGATCGTCATGTAGTCGACGCCCTGCTCGCACTGCTCGATCACGGTGTCGCGGAAGATCTCCCAGGTGAGGCGATGCGCCTGCCCGTCGACCTTCTCGAGCGCCTGGTAGATCGGGACCGTCCCGATCGGCACGGGCGCGTTGCGGATGATCCACTCGCGCGTCGTGTGGATGTCGTCGCCCGTGGAGAGGTCCATGACCGTGTCGGCGCCCCACGTCGTCGCCCACTGGAGCTTCTCGACCTCCTCGGCGATCGAGCTCGTGACGGCCGAGTTCCCGATGTTCGCGTTGATCTTGACGAGGAACGCCCGCCCGATGATCATGGGCTCGCTCTCGGGATGGTTGATGTTGCTCGGGATGATCGCGCGCCCCGCCGCGAGCTCCGAGCGGACGAGCTCGACGTCGCACCCCTCGCGCAGCGCGACGAAGCGCATCTCGGGCGTGATGACGCCCTGCCGCGCGTAGTGCATCTGCGTCACGCGCCGGCCGGGACGTGCGCGGCGCGGGCGGGCGGACTCTCCCCGCCACTCCGCGGAGGCGGCGCCGCGCCGCGCGGCCGCTCGGCCGTCGTCGTGAAGGTCGCGCGGGCGCCCGTCGTACTCCTCGACGTCGCCGCGTGCGGCGATCCAGTCGGCTCTCAGCGGCGGCAGCCCCCGCACCGGGTCGCTGCCCGGACCCGACGTCCGATAGGCCGTGAACGGCTCGTTCCGCTCGCCGTTCGGCGAGTCCGTGAGCGCGATGCGGGTGACCGGCACCCGGATCCCGTGCTCGTCGTCGTGCAGATATGCGAGCGAATGCGTCGCTTCCAGGGTGCGCAAAAGAGCTGCTCCTACTTCCTACGCCGGCATGACCCGAACAGGTTCGACGGTCGCGAGCAGCGTCAGCTCGTTCTCAGCCCCTGCTGGGACTCCCGTGTGGACCGGATCAGAGTAGCAGGGAGCCGCGGTCGCGCAAGTCGGCGGGTCAGAGCGCGTCGAGCAGCTCCCTCAGCCGGGCAGATTCCTCTTCGGGCATGGAGTAGCCGTGCTCGGTCGCGGGGTACTGTCCCGCGCGCACTTCCGCGACATAGCACTGGACACCGGCGATCATGTCGCCCCGCAGCTCCGCGTACCGCTTGACGAAGCGCGCCGCACGACCCCCGTATATGCCGAGAAGGTCATGGAATACGAGCACCTGGCCGTCGGTGGCGGGGCCCGCGCCGATGCCGATCACGGGGACGCTCATCCGAGGCATCAGGGCGTCGGTGACGTCGCTCGGGATCGCCTCGAAGACGATCGCGAAGCACCCGGCCTCCTGCAGCGCGAGTGCGCTCTCGCACACCGCGAGCGCGTCGTCGGCGGTTCGCCCCTGCGCGCGGTATCCGCCGAGGGCGGTCGCCGTCTGCGGCGTGAGGCCGACATGCCCCATGACGGGGATGCCCGCGCGGACGATGGCGCGCGCGCGATCGACCGACGTGCCGCCGCGCTCGATCTTGACCGCATCGCACCCCGTCTCCTTCACGAAGCGCTGCGCGGTCGCGACGGCGGTCTCGTCGGAGGCCTCGTACGAGCCGAAGGGCAGGTCCGCGACGAGCAGAGGGCTCTGCAGACCCCTGCGGACCGCGGCCGTGAGCATGATCATCTCGTCGACGGTGACGGGCACGGTGCTGTCGTATCCGAGCACCGTCATCGCGGCCGAGTCGCCCACGAGCACGACGTCGACGCCTGCCGCCTCGGCCACCTGCGCGCTGGGATGGTCGTAGGCGGTCACCATGGCGATGCGCTCGCCCGCGGCCTTGCGCGCGGCGAGGTCGGCCAGCGCGACGCGCGGGCGGGCCGCCGGCCGCGTGCTCATGCGCGCGCCGTCAGGAGACGGTCGACCGCGTCATCGACCTGGATGATGCCGTTGCCCCGGTCGACGTGCACGACGACGGGCTCGTACGTCTCGAGGTCCTTCTCGTCGTACTCGGCGTAGGAGACGACGATGATCGTGTCGCCCGCGTGCACGAGCCGGGCGGCAGCGCCGTTGACCTGCATGACCCCCGAGCCCCGCTCCCCCGCGATCGTGTACGTCTCGAAGCGCGCCCCGTTGTCGACGTCGAGCACGTGCACCTGCTCGTGCTCGAGGATGTCCGCCGCCTCGAGGAGATCGGGGTCGATCGTGATCGAGCCGACGTAGTTGAGGTCGCTTCCCGTGATGGTGGCGCGATGGATCTTCGACTTGAGCATGATGCGGCGCATCAGGATTCTCCCTTGAGGATGCGGTTGTCGATGAGGCGTGCGGCGCCGACCCTGGCCGCGACCGCGAGCAGCGCGTCCCGATCGACGCGGACGAGAGGACGGAGGTGCTCGGCGTCGCGCAGCTCGAGGTACTCGGGCTCGATGCCGGCCTCCCCGAGGACGGATCGCGCGGCCGCGAGCAGCACCGCGCCATCCCGCTCGCCCCGCGCCGCGAGATCCTCCGCCGCGGTCAGCGCCCGGTTCAGAGCGGTCGCCTGCGCCCGCGCTGCGGCATCGAGGTAGACGTTGCGCGAGCTCATCGCGAGGCCGTCCGGCTCGCGGACGATCGGGCACGCCTCGATCCGCACGGGCAGGTCGAGGTCGCGGACGAGCCGGCGCACGACGAGCACCTGCTGCGCATCCTTCTGTCCGAAGAAGGCGACGTCAGGGGTGACGATCGAGAGCAGCTTGGCGACGACGGTGGCGACGCCGTCGAAGTGGTGCGGGCCGCGGTGCGCGCCGCACAGCACGTCGGTGATGCCGGAGACATGGATGGTCGTGGCGAAGCCGTCGGGATACATCTCGGAGACGGGCGGCGCGAAGAGGATGTCGGCTCCCGCCTCCTCGGCGAGCGCGGCATCCCGGGCCTCGTCGCGCGGATAGGAGCCGAGGTCCTCGTTCGCCCCGAACTGCGTCGGGTTGACGAAGAGCGACACGACCACGACGTCGGACGCCTCCCGCGCACGGCGCATGAGCGAGAGGTGTCCTTCGTGGAAGGCCCCCATCGTGGGGACGAGGCCGATCGAGGCGCCCTCGGCTCGCGCGGTGCGCACGGCGGCGCGCATGTCGGACACGGTGCGCACGATCCTCATGTCGCGTGCTCCTTCCTGCGTGCGAGCGCGCGGGTCGCCTCGCACAGCTCGTCGAAGAGCGGGACGAGCTCGGGCCGGCCGGCCGAGATCGCCGCGCGCTGGCGCTCGACCGTCTCCTCGTCCCCGCGGGCGATCGGGCCCGTCAGGGCTGTCGCCGGTCCTCCCGACGCCCAGTTCTCGACAGTGCGCCGCACGAGCGGCGCGAGGAGCAGGCGCGCCTCCTTGGCCGGGATGCCCGCGGTCTCGGCGATCCGCTCCGCGGCATCGGCGATGGTCACGAGGAAGTTCGCCGCGACCGACGCGGCTGCGTGGTAGGCCGCCCGGTGGGCCTCATCGAGGGGGAACGCGCGTGCGCCGAGCAGGAGCGCGATGCCCGTCGCGGTCTCGAGCGCCTCGTCCGACCGCCCCGCGATCGCGCACGCGACACCGCGGAACACGGCCGGGTCGTCATCGCCGGTGAACGTCTGCAGGGGGTGGAGGCCGAAGTCGACATCGTGGATCGGCACCGCGCCGGAGGTGTGGCCGATCATCCGCCCCGCCGCCGTCGCGGCGCGCGCTGCGGCAGCGATCTCCCCGTCCGGAACGCACAGCAGCACGACCGGCGCGTCGGGGATCTCCTCGCCGCGCCCGACCGGGCCGTGCACGACGACGCCGGCCGCCCGGAGGGCACGGGCGATGCTCCGGCCGAGTCGGCCGGGGCCGACCACCGTGACGCTCTCGAGGGCGCTGTGCGGGGTGCGGAGGATGCTCATGGTCTCGGTGCGCGGGGACGCGCGCGACATGAGTATCCGCCTCATGGGCCGATCGAGCAAAATCGGGCGGCAATGTGCACAGTGGTACCGGTCAGTGTCTTACCGATCTGCTCCCTGGTTCGCTTTAGGTCTGTGCATGGTGATTTCACCGACGACTGTCGGCCACTCGGATCCTCGCTCCGGTCCCCGGCCTGTGACAGGCTCGAAGCCGTGATCGACCCGCGCTCCTCCCTGCTCGCGTCCGCGCGCGAGGCCGTCGCCCTGGTGGGGCCGTCGGTCCCCGCGCACGACGACTTCGTCGCGGCTCTCGAGGCGCACGGCGCGGCCGCGCTCGACCGCGAGGGACCGCCCGCGCACCTCACGGCGAGCCTGTTCGTCTTCGACTCGACCGGCGAGCAGATCCTCCTCTGCCTCCACGGCAAGGGGAGGTTCTGGGTGCAGCCGGGCGGCCACCTGGAGGCCGGGGACACGTCGCTCGCGCAGGCCGCCGCACGCGAGCTCGAGGAGGAGACGGGCGTCTCCCGCGGTCTCCTCCGCGACGTCCGGGTCGTCGATCTGGACCACCATCCTCTGAGCTCGCGGTTCGGCCGATGCGCATCGCACCTCGACGTCGGCGTCGCGGCCGTCGTCGACCGCGACGCCGTGGCACTGCAGGTGAGCGATGAGTCGGACGACCTGGCGTGGTTCCCCCTCGGCGACCTGCCCTCGCCGCTGCCGCCCGCCTTCGACGAGCGCCTCGCACGTGTGCGGGCGGCGTACGCGGTCGCCCGCTGACACATCCCTCTGCAAGGCGCCATCGGCCATCCCTCCCCCGGTCGTTGAGCGAGCGAGGAACGAGCGAGTCGAAACGCCGCGACCCGGCCTCGAGAACCGCCCTGTGCGAACTCACCCCTGCCCGAGCGACTCCTGCAGAGCTCGATCGGCGTCCCGCAGCACGGCCGCGGCCACCTGGAGCCCTTCGACGCGGCCGAGCTCGACGTCCTCGTGCTCGATGTTGACCCACATGTCCGGGTCGACCTCGTGCAGAGCACGGAGGAACTCCGTCCAGTACGCCGTGTCGTGCCCCTTGCCGAGCGCGACGAAGTCCCAGGCGGCGGGCTTCGGCCATTCGTTCGCCCATTCGTCGCCCCCGAGGCCCGTGCGCGACTCGGACGGGTCGAGCCGCCGGAAGCCGTTGTCGAGCACGCCGTAGAGCTGCGCGGTCTCGCGATTGATGCGGACATCCTTCGCCGCTGCGTGGAAGACGAGCTCGCCCAGCTCTCGCACGACCGCGACGGGGTCCATCTGCTGCCAGAAGAGGTGCGACGCGTCGAGCTCGACGCCGATGTGCGTCGCGCCGGTCGTCTCGACGAGACGATGCACGTCGCGGGTGTTGAAGACGACGTTCTGCGGGTGCAGCTCGAGCGCGACCTTGACGCCGTGGTCGGCAGCGAGTCGGTCGATCTCCCGCCAGAAGTCGCCGACGACCCGCCACTGGTAGTCGAGCACGTCGAGGTGCGCCGAGTTCCAGGCGTTCACGATCCAGTTCGGGAATCGCGCCGTCTCGTCGGATCCCGGCAGACCCGACATCGTGACGACGCGCGTCTGACCCAGGCGGGCAGCGAGGCGGATGGATCGGCGCACGTCCTCCGCGTGCCGCGCGCGGATGTCGGCCTTCGCGTGCAGCGGGTTGCCATTGCAGTTGAGGCCGGCGATCTCGACGCCGGTCCCCTCGAACTGCCCGAGGAAGTCGTCGCGCGCGGCGTCGGACACGAGGATGTCGTCGAGGGACGGGATGTGGACCGCCGGCAGGAATCCGCCCGCGTTCAGCTCGATCCCCGTGAGACCGAGCGACGCGATGACCTCGAGCGCCTCGGGAAGCGCGCGGTCGTGCAGGATCGCGTTGTAGACACCCAGCCTCATGCGCGCACCTCCTGCGGGATCGCGACCGCCGCGCCGTGTCGCGCGGCAGACTCCGTCACCGCCTGGAGCAGCCGCATGTTGCGGACTCCCTCCTCGAACGTCGCGCATCGCGGCAGCGATGCCGCCTCCTCGATGCCGGCGACCTCCTCGAGGAACGCCCGCGCCTGGTACACGAAGCCCTCGTTCTGACCGAACCCGACACCGGTCGCGTCCATGGCGAGACCTCCTCTGAGGTACGGATGCTCGGGGCCGAGGAGCACCCGCCGGAAGCCGCGCTGCGCGACCGGGCCCTCGTTGAGCATGAGTCCGATCTCGGACGGCGTGCGGAAGTCGAACGACGCCGAGCCGTTCTCGCAGAACACCTCGAGGACGAGCGTGTTCGCGTGCCCCGAGGCGACGCGCGAGACCTCGATCGCCCCTGCTCCGCCATCCGCGAAGTCGAACGAGAACGCGGCGTAGTCGTCGTTCTCGACGGTGTCGAATGTGTCCGACACGGCGCCGTGCTCGTGGCCGATGACGGCGCCGAGGGGCTCGGGACGCTCGGAGATCACGGTGGCGAAGCGGCCACCCGACACCTCCGCGATGTCGCCGCCGATGAACTCGGCGATGTACGCGAGGTGGCTGCCCACATCGGCGAGCGCTCCCGAGCCCTGCGCGCCCTTGAAGCGCCAGCTGATCGGGATGTGCGGGTCGGCGGCGTAGTCGGTCCAGTAGCGTCCGCTGACGTGCAGCACGCGGCCGAGCACGCCGCTGCGCACGAGGTCGCGGAGATACGCGATGCCGGGCGAGCGCCGGTAGGTGAAGCCGACGCGCGCGATGCTCGTCGCCGAGCGCGCGGCGTCGGCCATGGCGACCGCATCGTCGAGGCTGTCGCTGAGCGGCTTCTCGCACAGGACGTGCTTGCCGGCGGCGAGGAGCCCTTCGACGATCTCGCGGTGGAGATGGTTCGCCACGACGACGCTGACGACGTCGATGTCGGGCGCCTCGGCGATCGCCTGCCACGACGTGTCGCTGCGCTCATAGCCGAAGCGCCGCGCGGCGAGGGAGCCGAACTCGGCGTTCACGTCGCCGATCGACACAAGGCGGATGGGCGGAAGCGTCGGGGCGTAGACGGTGGGCGCCGCACGGTACGCCGCGGCGTGGGCGCGGCCGGCCATGCCGGCTCCGATGACGGCGACTCCGAGGCTCTCGGGCATCGGCTCTCTCCTTCGAGGTCTCGCCCGGCCTTCCGGCCGCGGCGTCATTGCAGGTGCGAGGATGGGGATGAACCGCGCGTTGGAGCGGTACAACGATCACGGTAGGCTACGACGTAATGTCCTGTCAAAGGGGAATCTCATGACCGCGTCCCGACCGACGATCTACGACGTCGCCCAGCGCGCAGGCGTGTCGAAGTCGCTCGTCTCCCTCGTTCTCCGCGGCTCGCCAAAGGTCAGCCCGGAGCGGCGTCGCGCGGTCGAGGAGGCCATCCGCGCACTCGACTACCGTCCGAGCCGAGCCGCCACCGCGCTCGCCGGAGTGCGCACACGCAACATCGGCCTCGTGATCGACGACTTCCGCAACCTCTGGTTCGTCGACCTCCTCGATGGCATGCGCGATGTGCTCGACCCCGCCGGCTTCCAGGTCAGCGTGGCCGACCTCCGCCGAGACGCGCACGCGGTCGAGGGCTTCATCGCGACCCATGCCGAGGCCGTCGTCGTCGCCGCCGAGCCGGATGCGGCGGCCCTGCGCATCCCCGTCCCGGTCGCCGTCGTCGGCGGGCGCGCGGGCTCGATCCCCGGCGCGGACACGGTCGCGAACGACGACACCGAGGGCGCGCGGATCGCGACGCGGCATCTCCTCGAGCTCGGCCATCGTCGCATCGGGCATCTCACCGGCGGAGGAGGGTCGGCGGCCCTGCGGCGCGCTGCGTACACCCGTGTGATGCGCGAAGCCGGGCTCCATCCGCTGCTGACCGGCGGTGAGCACGAGACGAGCGATGAGGGGGGCTACCGCGCGGCACGGCAACTGCTCGAGGCACATCCGGACGTGACCGCGATCTTCGCGTCGAACGACGTCATGGCGCTGGGCGCCGCGGCCGCCCTGCGCGACCGAGGTCTCGCCATCCCGCATGACGTGTCGCTCGTCGGCTACGACGACTCGCCCCTCGCGAACAGCCGCTACCTGTCGTTCACGACGATCGACGACCGCAGCCGCGACGTGGGAGCGGAGACCGCGCGCGCCATCCTCGCCCGGCTCGACGACCCCGAGGCCGAGCCCCGGCACATCCGCCTCTCGCCGACGCTCATCGACCGGGGATCGACGGCGCCGGCCCGCGCAACGAGCGCGTGAGTAAGGAGGTGCACCCCGGGGTCAGAGGTGGCTTCACCGAGCGCCGGCAGCGGGATCGTATCCAGGATGTCGGCGATCCGCAGAGCAGGGTCGCGAGTCCGCAGGGGTGAGAGCGCCTCGCGATGCGATGCCCTCTCGCCTAAGGACGGTGCTGTCGGCGGCCCCGGCGCGACTTCTCGATGAGCGTCACGACGACCGTGGCCGACAGGACCACAGCGCCGATGACGAGCAGCGTCGTCAGGTCGACCCTTCCTCCGGTCAGCCAGAAGACGAACACGGACACCAAGAAGAGCGCGCCGGCGAACAGCGCCGTGCGAAGAACCTGGTTCATGCTCTCTCCACTCATCCGGTCGCGGCCTTGATCCACCCTCCCACAAGGGATACGCCGACGCTGGTCACGACGGCGCCGCCTGGGCAGACGGAACCAGGATCCGTCACGCGCGGGCTATGACTCGGTTCCGCTTGCGCGCCTGGCCGCACGGTCCGCGCCGCGCCGCGCCAGAAGGGCCACGACCACGACGAGCACGAACCCGCCCACGGCCAGCGCGTGCCCCCAGCTGCTCGGACCATCCGTCAACTCCACGATCAGGAGCGCGACGGCGTGCAGGCCGGAGATCGCAGCGAGGGCGACGAGGTAGGGAACACTCGCGCGTTGCGCCGCCACCCACGCCGCGTCCGAGCGCAGCGTCTGGCGGGTGCGGACCCCGACCGCGAGGTTTCGCGCCAGACGCCCGCGGGAACTCACGACGGCAAGGCACAGAGACACGATCAGGATGACCGCGTACCCCGCCATCGGCGGGTAGAACATCGTCCGGTTCCTCTCGTCGAACGTGCCCAAGCGATTACGGCACGGCGCCGCTGCGCGTTGCGGATGCCCCTCCGCGAGACGTCGGCGAGGGTCGCACTCCGTGCTCGCTCGCCGCCGCAGAGACATTATGCCGTTCTGTTCACCGGCAGCGCGCGTTCCCCGTCCGCCCGCAGCCCCGTCGAGCTGCCGCGCTCCCGGTGAGCTCCGGCGCGGAAACGCGAATCGCCCCGGCCGAGTGGCCGGGGCGATTCCTGCGTGTGGAGCCTAGGAGATTCGAACTCCTGACATCTTGCTTGCAAAGCAAGCGCTCTACCAACTGAGCTAAGGCCCCGAGAGGAGACGGAGTGGGGCTACCAGGACTTGAACCTGGGACCTCTTCATTATCAGTGAAGCGCTCTAACCGCCTGAGCTATAGCCCCGTCTTGCGAGAGCCGAACTCTCAACCTGCAAGAGCATACCCGAACCGGGAGGCCGGCGCCAATCGACGCCGCCCTCCCGGGGGTGTCGCACCCGATCGCCGGTGAGACTAGCCCCGGTCGCCGATACCTGCGCCCGGAGCGCTAGTCCGGGCGACGGGGGCTAGTCTCACCGGAAAGGGGCCGCTCAGCCGAGCGCCACCGCGATCTCGTTGGGAGCGGCCTCGAGCTCGACGGTCGCGACGGTCTCGCCCGTCGTCAGGTCGACGGCGTGCACGGCGTTCGACGCGGGCTCGGTGACGTAGGCGATGTCGCCGTTCACCTTGATCGTGGGGTGCGGGTCCTGCCATTCGGCCGGCCCCTCCCACGGCTCCACGACGGGGAACGCGTCCACGATCTCACCCGTCTCGGGGTCGAGCACGTGGATCTGTCCGTCGGTCGAGAGGATGTACGCGAGATCCTCCGGCCCGCGCACGACATCGCGGTACGTGTACTGCACCTCGTCCGGCAGCTCCACGACCTCGTAGGTGTGTGCGGCGGTGTCGATGAGCGTCACCGCGTTGAGCAGGTAGCCCTCGGCGTCGGGGTCGCTCTTGTAGTCGCCGACGACGATCGGGCTCGTCTCCGAGACGTACGCGTTGCCCATCCGCCCGTACTCGTCGGGCGCCGTGAACTTCTCGAACGCGCCGTCGTGGAAGAGGAGCGCACCATCCTCGCAGCCGAAGATCACGGCCTCGCCGGCCGCGGTCCCCTCGCCGTGGATGCCGGGGCACTTGTCGCTCGACGCGAGCTCATCCCAGTGGTCGTCGTGCGCGTGGAGCGCGACGGCACCCGACCGCGCGGTCTCGTCGCCGACGGTCGTGAGAAGAGTGCCGTCCTCGAGGACGATCGAGACGCCGTGGTGCGCGGCCTCGGAGCGGTGCGTCTCGCCCTCCGGAAGCGAGTCGTAGCCACCAGCGAACACGTCGGTGTCGAGGATGGTCGTCTCGCTCGTCGCGTCGTCGTAGAGCACCGTCTTCCCCTCGTGCACCACGACGTGCCCGGCGGCAGCCGCCTCGAAGACGAGATCGGTGAGCTCGGGCGCTCCCGTGTCGAGGATCTGGAACCCCTTCGACGTGGTCACGGCGATCGTCCGTCCGTCGCCGAACGGATTGAGCCGCGTGAACTCCTCGGTCTCGAAGGTGTCCACCACCTCGAGCGAGGTGCCGTCGAGCACCGCGATGCCGTTCTCGTAGGCCACCGCGACGCGACCCTCCGCCGGAGCCGCCGGCTCCTCGCTCGCGGTGTCGGGGGCGGCACCTGAGCCCGACGTGGTCGCGCACGCGGTCGCGAGGAGGGAGACCCCCGCGATCACGGCCGCCGCCGTCAGACGTCGTGTGTGTCGTGTCATCGTGTTCCTTTCCGGGATGGCCTTCAGCTCAGGCCCTGGGAGATGCGCTCGGTGTTCGCGCGCATCATGGTGAGGTAGGTGTCGGCGCCCTCTCCGGGCTCCGTGAGCGACTCCGTGAAGAGCTCGACGACGTCGACCTCGATGCCGACCTCGCTCGCGAGCACCTGCACGAGCCGGTCGGGCTGCGAGGACTCCGCGAAGATCGTCGGAACCCCCGCCTCCTCGATCGCGCCCGCGAGGTCGCGCAGGTCGGCGGCGCTCGGCGCCGCGAGGGTGGTGCCGCCGGGGATGACCGCGCCGATCACGCGGAAGTCGAAGCGGTCGGCGAGGTATCCGAAGACGTGGTGGTTCGTGACGAGGGCACGTCGCTCCTCGGGGATCGCCGCGAACGCCGCGGTCATCTCCTCGTCGAGCGTCGCGAGCTCGCTCCGATAGGCGTCCGCGTTGCCTCCGACGACGGCGGCATCGATCCCCGGGATGTCGGCGACCGCCGCCTCGAGCGCATCGACGACCTCGACCATCCGCGCAGGGTCGGTCCAGAAGTGCGGGTCCGGCGCACCGCCCTCGGCGTACGGCAGGACGTCGACGACGTCGCCGGCCGCGAGCATCCGCGCCCCCTCCGCCTCCGCGCGGTCGAGGTGCTGCTGCAGCCCCTCCTCGAGGCCGAGCCCGTTCGACACGATGAGGTCGGCATCGCCGAGCGACGCGGCCTCCTGTGCCGAGATCTCGAAGGAGTGCGGATCGGCGTTGCGCTTCATGAGGGTGAGCACCTCCGCCTCGTCGCCCACGACGCTCTGCACGACGTCGCCGAGGATGTTCGTGGTCACGACGATCCGCGGCGTCTCGTCCGCGGGCGCGATGGCCGCGCACCCGCTCACCGCGAGCGCGAGCGCAGCCAGCAGCCCGGCAGCCATCCGCCTCATCGCCCGACCTCCGCGACGAACGCGGGAGCCGTCGGCGTCTCGAGCGATCGCGCGACGCGCGCGCCGTCGGCATAGGCGATCTCGTGGACGACCCCCTCGAGCGGCGCGTTCACGTACGCGCGCTGCGCATCGACCGTGAGCGAGACGCCCGCGAGCGCGTCGGCGTCGGCCAGCGTCTGCGGCAGGAGCGGCTCGGACGCCCCGATCTCGGCACCGGTCTCGGCGAGGTAGACGCGCACGCGGCCCTCCACATCGAGCGCGACGACATGACCGTCCGCGTCGTCGACCGCCGCGACACGCAGAAGCGGTGCCTCCGTCTCGACGAGCCGCCACGCCCGCTCCCGGGTGTCGAGCAGCCAGAAGCCGCGCTCCCCCGCGAGAGCGGCGACCGTCGGGCGCCCCTTGCGACCGTCGAACGCGGTTGCACGCTCGGCGGTCGTCCCCTCGGGGTACGGGATGCGCTCGAAGACGGGCTCGCCGCGGTCGACCGTCGCGAGCACGGCGCCGTCGGCGCAGCCGACGACGAGCCCGACGCGCGTCGTGATCGTGCCCTCGGCGTCGACGCACGGCGTCTCGGCCTCCGCCTGGTCGCCCTCCGCCGGGGCGAAGCGCAGGCTCTGCACGCGACCGTCCGCGTCGGCCTCGCTCACGAGCGCGCCCGCACCGAGCGGCGCGATGATGCCGTCGGCGGAACCGGCGTCGAGACGCAGCGTCTCGACGATCTCGCCGTTCGAGAGCGCCTTGTTGTCGAGCAGCACGGCGTCTTCGCCGAGGACGATGCCCGTCGCGCCGGCCGTCGCGAGCGGTCCCGTCGAGACCGCGGCGGTGCCCGACCCCTCGAGCGTGCCGACGAGGCGCGGCTCCGCGCGGTAGTAGTGGAAGTGGTCGACGTGATCCCAGGTCCACGTGCCGCTGTCGACGATCTCGACCCCGGCCTCGGTCGTCGCGAAGACGTAGCGGCCATCCGTCGCGACCGCGGTCGGAGCGCCGATCTCGCCGAGCTCGACGGCCGTTCCGTCAAGCAGGTCGAGCACCCCGACGGCCCCCTCCTCGTCGATCGAGACGAGCTGAAGCGGCGGCTCGTCGACCTGAGCGGCCCCGGCCACCGATCCGTGTCCGTCGGCTGCCGGTGACGAGCTCGTCGGCGGCGCGGCCGCCGGCGCGGTTCCGGCGCATCCGGCGAGGAGCAGAGCTCCCGCACCCAGGGCGATCGAGAGTCGGTGGCGGGGGAGGTTTCGGGTCATGGGTTCCTTCCGGGTCATCGGATCGCCGCCGTTCGGGCGATGTGCGGTTCGCGCGAGCGCGCGGTCGCGGAGGCGTGCGTCGGCCCATCCGCGGTCTCCGGGCCATGGGCCGCGGTGCGGCGGCGCATCCGGTCGATGCTCGATCGGACGACGCCCGACAGCGCCGCGAGGAGGATGGCGCTGCCCGCGATCGAGGCGCCGGCCGCGGTGCCCGCGTTCCACGACACGAGGAGGCCCACGAGCACCGAGAGCGCGCCGATCGCGCCCGCGAGCGCCATCGTGACGGGGATGCGCGTCGTCCAGGGCCGCGCGGCGACCGCCGGTGCGAGCAGGAGCCCCACGACGAGCAGCGACCCGACGGCCTGATACGACGAGACGACCGCGAGCGTCACGAGCCCGACCAGCGCGAGCTGCGCACGACGGGGGCGCAGGCCGAGGGTGTGCGCGATGCGCCGGTCGAACGCCGACGCGACGAATGCGCGATGGAACAGGGCGGCGACCGCGACGGTGACGACGAGCGCGCCGGCGAGGAGCGCGATGTCGCCGAGGTCGACCGCGAGGATGTCGCCGAAGAGCATGGCGGTGGCATCCGTGGCGAAGGTGCGCGAGTGCGACACGATGATCACGCCGAGGGAGAGCATCCCGACGAAGAGCAGCCCGATGCTCGTGTCGTATGACAGCCGCCCCCGCCGCTGCAGCGCTCCGATGGCCGCGCTCATCGCGACGGCGCTCACCGCGCCTCCGATGAGGACCGGCAGCCCCAGCACGGTCGCGATCGCGACGCCGGGGAGCATGCCGTGGCCGATCGCCTCGCCGAGGAAGGCCATCCCGCGGATGACCACCCAGGTGCCGACGATGCCGCAGATGAGCGCGACGAGCACGCCGCCGGTCAGGGCGCGCAGGACGAACGCCGTGCTGAGGGGATCGAGGAGCCAGGAGGACACGGTGGTCGAGCCTAACCCAAAAT
Organism: Microbacterium sp. SA156; assembly: GCF_049065455.1. Classification (NCBI taxonomy): domain Bacteria; kingdom Bacillati; phylum Actinomycetota; class Actinomycetes; order Micrococcales; family Microbacteriaceae; genus Microbacterium; species Microbacterium sp. SA156. The sequence continues at coordinate 173,261 of NZ_JBAKGU010000003.1, read as the reverse complement.
GAGAACGATTATCAATTGCTATAGTGGGCGGGATGCGCTCCCACCGCCCCGCCCTGCTCGCCCATTCGCTGTGCTTCGCCTACGGAGCAGAGGATGCCGTGCACGACATCTCCATGCATCTCGCCTTCGGCGAGGTGACGGCGATCGCGGGCGCCAACGGCTCGGGGAAGTCGACCCTCGTCGAGCTGCTCGCCGGCGTGCGCACGCCGCGGTCAGGTCGTGTCTCTCGAGACGGCGACGTCGCCCTCGTGGTGCAGCGCCCCGAGGCACCAGACACCCTGCCCGTGACGGTGCGCGAGACGGTCGCGATGGGCACCTGGGCGCGCGGGACCCGTCGTCGCCGAGCGGATGGCCGGCGAGCCGTGGCCGACGCGATCGCGCGCGTCGAGCTCACGGGGCTCGAGGAGCGCCCCCTCTCCAGCCTTTCCGGAGGGCAGCGTCAGCGCGCCCTGCTCGCGCAGGGGATCGTGCGTCGCCCGGCCATCCTGCTCCTCGACGAGCCCGCCGCCGGGCTCGACGCGCGCAGCCGCGACCGCACCCGCGCCATCCTGCGCGAGGAGGCCGCGCGCGGAGCGGCGGTCGCCTGCGTGACGCACGACGAGACGTCGATCACGGCGGCCGACCGGGTCATCCGGCTCCAAGCGGGACGCGTGGTCGCCTGAGGCGAACGCGAAAGGGCCGGGCATCCTCGGATGCCCGGCCCTTCCCGCGTGAGGCGAGTCAGTTCGAGGTGAAGCCCACGAGCAGACCGCCCGTGATCTTCACGGCGAGGTTGTAGATCCCCGCCACGACCGCGCCCAGCACGGTCACGACGATGAGGTTGAGGATGGCCACCACCGCGGCGAACGCCATCACCTGCGGCAGCCCGACGAACGCGGACAGCGTCAGCTCGCCGTCGGAGAACGCCGCCATGAGCTCATCGGCCTGGGCGATGAGGCCCGTCGTCTGCACGACCATGTAGATGAGGAAGAACGTCACGATCGTCACGACGGCGAGCGCCACCGCGGCGAGGAAGGACAGCTTCACGGCCGACCAGAAGTCGACGTACACCAGGCGCAGACGCACCTGCTTCGCGCTGGTCTTGTGCGCCTGCTTCTTGGCGAGCTTGTCCGCTACTGTGCTCATGCGTCAGTGGTTCCTTCGGGGGTCTCGGATCCCGGGGCCGCCTCGTCGGCGTCTTCCCCGCTCTCGTCGCTCAGCCCGCGTTCGGTGTTTCGGGCGATCGCGAGGATGCGGTCGTTCTTGTCGGGCCGCGCGAAGACGACACCCATCGTGTCGCGGCCCTTCGCAGGTACCTCGGCCACGGCAGAGCGTACCACCTTGCCCTTTTCGAGAACCACGAGAACCTCGTCATCCTCCTGGACGATGAGGCCGCCGGCCAGCACGCCGCGGTCGTCGTTGAGCTTGGCGACCTTGATGCCGAGACCGCCGCGGCCCTGGACCCGGTACTCCTCGATCGCGGTGCGCTTGGCGTAGCCGCCGTCGGTCACGACGAACACGTACGAGCCGGGCGCCGCCACCGATGCCGACAGCAGGTCGTCGCCCTCGCGGAACGACATGCCCTTCACGCCGCTCGTCGAGCGGCCCATCGGACGCAGCGCGTCGTCGGTCGCCGAGAACCGCAGCGACATGCCGTGGTGGCTGATGAGGAGGATGTCGTCGTCCGCGTTCACCGTGAGCGCGCTGACGAGCTCGTCGCCGTCGCGCAGGTTGATCGCGATGATGCCGCCCTGGCGGTTCGAGTCGTACTCCGTGAGCCGCGTCTTCTTCACGAGGCCCGAGCGCGTCGCGAGCACGAGGTACTCGGCGTCGTCGTACGACTTCAGCTCGATCACCTGGGCGATCTGCTCGTCGGGCTGCAGCGCGAGCAGGTTCGCCACGTGCAGGCCCTTCGCGTCGCGGCCGGCTTCGGGAACCTCGTAGGTCTTGGTCCGGTAGACGCGGCCCTTCGTCGTGAAGAAGAGGAGCCAGTGGTGGGTCGTCGTGACGAAGAAGTGCTCCACGACGTCGTCGGCGCGCAGCTGCGCGCCCTTCACGCCCTTGCCGCCGCGACGCTGGGAGCGGTAGTTGTCGCTGCGCGTGCGCTTGATGTAGCCCTCGCGCGTGATCGTGACGACCATCTCCTCCTCGGCGATGAGGTCCTCGATCGACACGTCGCCGTCGAAGCCGTGGAGGATGTGGGTGCGGCGCTCGTCGCCGAAGCGGTCGACGATCTCGGTGAGCTCCTCGCGGATGATCACGCGCTGACGGCCCTCGTCGGCGATGATCGCCTTGTAGTCCTCGATCTGCGCCTCGAGCTCGGCGGCCTCGTCGATGATCTTCTGGCGCTCGAGGGCGGCCAGGCGGCGCAGCTGCATCTGCAGGATGGCGTCGGCCTGGATGTCGTCGATCTCGAGGAGCGCCTTGAGGCCCTCGCGCGCCTCGTCGACCGTCGGGGAGCGGCGGATGAGCGCGATCACCTCGTCGAGGGCGTCGAGCGCCTTGAGGTACGCGCGCAGGATGTGCATGCGCTCCTCGGCCTTGCGGAGGCGGAACTCCGTGCGGCGGACGATGACGTCGAGCTGGTGGGCGATCCAGTAGTGCACGAAGCCGTCGAGCGGGAGCGTGCGCGGCACGCCGTCGACGATCGCGAGCATGTTCGCGCCGAAGTTCGTCTGCAGCTCGGTGTGCTTGTAGAGGTTGTTCAGCACGACCTTCGCGACCGCGTCGCGCTTGAGCACGATCACGAGACGCTGGCCCGTGCGGCCCGAGGTCTCGTCGCGGATATCGGCGATCCCGGTGACCTTGCCCTCGCGGGCGAGCTCGCCGATCTTCACGGCGAGGTTGTCGGGGTTCACCTGGTACGGGAGCTCGGTGATCACGAGGCACGTGCGGCCCTGGATCTCCTCGATCTCGACGACCGCGCGCATCGTGATCGACCCGCGCCCCGTGCGGTACGCCTCGTGGATGCCCTTCGTGCCGAGGATCTGCGCACCGGTCGGGAAGTCCGGGCCGGGGATCCGCTGCATGAGGCCGCCGAGCAGCTCCTCGCGCGGCAGGTCGGGGTTCTCGAGGGCCCACAGGGCGCCGTCGGCGACCTCGCGCAGGTTGTGCGGGGGGATGTTCGTCGCCATGCCGACCGCGATGCCGACCGAGCCGTTGACGAGGAGGTTCGGGAAGCGCGCCGGGAGGACCGACGGCTCCTGGGTCTCGCCGTCGTAGTTGTCCTGGAAGTCGACGGTCTCCTGCTCGATGTCGCGCACCATCTCGAGCGCGAGCGGGGCCATCTTCGTCTCGGTGTATCGGGGCGCAGCCGCGCCCTGGTTTCCGGGCGACCCGAAGTTGCCCTGTCCCTGCGCCAGCGGGTACCGCAGCGACCAGGGCTGCACGAGGCGCACGAGGGCGTCGTAGATCGCCGTGTCGCCGTGCGGGTGGTACTGACCCATCACCTCGCCGACCACGCGGGCGCACTTCGAGAACTTCTTGTCGGGCCGGTAGCCGCCGTCGTACATCGCGTACACAACGCGGCGGTGCACGGGCTTGAGGCCGTCGCGCACATCCGGAAGGGCACGCCCCACGATCACGCTCATCGCGTAGTCGAGGTAGCTGCGCTGCATCTCCGACTGCAGGTCGACCTGGTCGATGCGGCCGTGGTTGTGGGCCGCCGTGAGGTCGGGGCGCTGCTCGTCGTTGCTCTCGTCAGTCATGGTCTCTCAGTTTCGGATCAGTTCGTGAGGTCGGCGTGCGACGTCTCGACTCGCTTCGCTCGCTCGACGACCGGGTGGCGTCTCGCTCGCCGGAGTCGTCAGATGTCCAGGAACCTCACGTCCTTCGCGTTGCGCTGGATGAAGCTCCGGCGGGACTCGACGTCCTCGCCCATGAGCACCGAGAAGATCTCGTCGGCCGCGGCGGCGTCGTCGATGGTCACCTGACGCAGCGTGCGCGTCTCGGGGTTCATCGTCGTGTCCCACAGCTCCGAGTCGTTCATCTCGCCGAGACCCTTGTAGCGCTGGATGCCCGCGTCCTTCGGGAGGCGCTTGCCGGCGGCCGCGCCCTCCTTGAGGAGCGCGTCGCGCTCGCGGTCGCTGTAGACGTACTCGTGCGGCGCGTTCGACCACTTGAGGCGGTAGAGCGGCGGCATCGCGAGGTACACGAAGCCGGCCTCGACGAGCCCGCGCATGTAGCGGAACAGCAGCGTCAGCAGGAGCGTCGTGATGTGCTGGCCGTCGACGTCGGCATCCGTCATCAGCACGATCTTGTGGTAGCGCGCCTTCTCGATGTCGAACTCGGGCCCGATGCCCGTGCCGAACGCCTGGATCATCGCCTGGACTTCCTTGTTGCCCAGCGCCTTGTCGATGCGCGCCCGCTCGACGTTGAGGATCTTGCCGCGCAGGGCGAGGATCGCCTGCGTGTGCGGGTCGCGGCCGCCCACGGCCGAGCCGCCTGCGGAGTCTCCCTCGACGAGGAAGATCTCGCTGATCGACGGGTCCTTCGACGTGCAGTCCTTGAGCTTGTCGGGCATCGCGGCCGACTCGAACACGCTCTTGCGCCGCGCCGTCTCGCGCGCCTTGCGCGCGGCCATCCGCGCCGTCGCCGCGTCGATCGCCTTGCGGATGATGTTCTTCGCCTGCGCGGGATTCCGCTCGAACCAGTCGGCGAGCTGGTCGTTCACGACCTTCTGCACGAAGGCCTTGGCCTCGGTGTTGCCGAGCTTCGTCTTCGTCTGGCCCTCGAACTGCGGCTCGGAGAGCTTCACGGAGATGACGGCGGTCAGCCCCTCGCGGACGTCGTCGCCCGTGAGGTTGTCGTCCTTCTCCTTGATGATGTTGTTCGCACGCGCGTACCGGTTGACGAGAGAGGTGAGCGCCGCGCGGAAGCCCTCCTCGTGGGTGCCGCCCTCGTGCGTGTTGATCATGTTCGCGTACGTGAAGACGTTCTCGGTGTAGCTCGTCGTCCACTGCATGGCGATCTCGACGGCCATCCGGCCATCGCCCTGCTCCGACTCGAGCACGACGATCTCCTCGTTCACGCGCTCGGCCTTGCGCACCTTGTTCAGGTACTCGACGTAGTCGACGAGGCCGCGCTCGTAGTGGAAGACGTTGTGGCGCTTGACGATCTCGGTCGAGCCGTCCTCGGCCTCGACCTCCTCCGCCGACGACTCGCGCTCGTCCGACAGCTCGATGCGCAGGCCCTTGTTGAGGAACGCCGTCTGCTGGAAGCGGGTGCGGAGCGTCTCGTAGTCGAACTCGACGCCCTCGACGAAGATCTCCGCGTCGGGCCAGAACGTGATGCTCGTGCCCGTCTCCTCGGTGGCCTCGCCCTGCTCGATCGGCGCGATCGGCACGCCGCCGCCCGAGAACGACTGGCGCCAGACGTAGCCGTCGCGCTTGACCACCGCGTCGAGGCGGGTCGAGAGCGCGTTGACGACTGACGAACCGACGCCGTGCAGGCCGCCGGAGACCGCGTAGCCGCCGCCGCCGAACTTGCCGCCCGCGTGCAGCACGGTGAGGACCACCTCGAGCGTCGACTTGCCCTCGGTCTTGTGCATCGCGACGGGGATGCCGCGCCCGTTGTCGACGACCCGCACACCGCCATCCGCGAGCAGCGTCACGACGATCGTGTCGCAGTAGCCCGCGAGCGCCTCATCGACCGAGTTGTCGACGATCTCGTAGACGAGATGGTGCAGACCGCGCGGACCGGTCGACCCGATGTACATGCCCGGGCGCTTGCGCACGGCCTCGAGGCCCTCGAGGACCTGGATCGCATCGGCGCCGTACTCGTTCTGCACCTTGCGGGGGCCCGATGCGGCGTCGCCCCTCTCGTCTGCCCGACCGTCGTCGATCGGCTCGGACTCGTTCTGAGGGGTTTCGCTCGTCATAGGAAGAAGTGCTCCACATCTGTGATCGGCAGCCTTCCGAGTCTATCGTCCCGAGCGCTCGGCCGCGGCCGTCACCGCCCGTCTCACGCGAGAAAAACAGGCAGCCTACGATCCGACCCGTGCTAGCCGTAGGTATCGCGCGGGCCGCGCCCTGGAACGCGCCTGATGCCGTGATTCCAGGAGGGCACGTCGGGCCCGAAGAAGCGGATGTCGGTGACGCCCGCCTCGGGGTACAGCTGCACGACCCGCGTGAGGAAGTGCGCGCGCATGAGATGCATCTGCTTGCTGCGCGGCGTCGAGTCGCACCGCACGACGACGACGCCGTTCGAGAAGGTCTCGATCCGGGAGTGCGCGGCGTTGTCGGGCCCGGCGATCTCCTCCCAGTTCAGCGCGAGGTCCTCGCGCTGGAGGTGCGGCTCCCATCCGCTCGATCGGGTGAGCACGTCGAGCGCCTCTCCCAGCGGCTTCGGGTCGCGCCCCGGCGCGAACGGCGCGTTCTCATCGTCGTCGTCGATGATCCGTCGCTTCTTGCGATACCTCTTGCTGGGCTCGAGCCCGCGCAGCCGCAGGTACGTCGCGATCGTCTCGGGGACCTCGGGCTCAGCCATCCGAGGGCTCCGGAGAGAGCGGATGGTCCGCGAGCGGCCCGAGGACGGCTCCGGCCTCGATGCGCACCGCGTTCGCACGCAGCGGCTCGGGCACGTCCGCGGCGACGGCCGCGGTGACGAGCACCTGCTCGAAGTCGGCGACCACGTCGGCGAGGCGCCGGCGGCGGTCGGCATCGAGCTCGGCGAACACGTCGTCGAGGATGAGGATGGGGTCGCCGCCCTGAGACTCTGCGCGCAGCAACTCGGCCGACGCGAGACGCAGGGCGAGCGCGACCGACCACGACTCGCCGTGCGACGCGTAGCCCTTCACGGGGAGGCCGCGAACCGTGAGCAGGAGGTCGTCGCGATGCGGACCGACGAGGGTCAGCCCGCGGTCGAGCTCCCGCGCGCGGCGCGCCGCGAGCGCGGACCGGAAGAGCTCCTCGGTCGAGCCCTCGTCCGCGCCGGCGGGCAGCTCATCCCCCTCCTCGGGATCCGCGCCGCGGACGGAGAGCACCCAGCTGAGCTCGGGGCGATGGTCCTCGCCCGCCACCCCCGCGTAGGCCGCGGCGACGGGCTCGGCGAGATCCTGCGCGAGGCGCACGCGCGCGTCGATGAGCTGCGAGCCCAGCGCCACGAGCTTGTCATCCCACACGTCGAGCGTCGACAGCTGCGCCCCCTTGAGACCGCGCGCCCGCGCGGACTTCAGCAGCGCGGTGCGCTGCCGCAGGGTCCGCTCGTAGTCGGCGATGACGCCGGCCATGCGCGGCGTGCGCTGGATGAGCAGCTGGTCGGCGAAACGACGACGCTGCGAGGGGTCGCCGCGCACGATCTGCAGGTCCTCGGGGGCGAAGAGCACGGCCTGCGCGTAGCGCGGCAGCTCGGAGGTGCGCACGGGAGAGCCGCTCACGCGCGCGCGGTTCGACCCCTGCTTGTTGATCTGGAGCTCGAGGGTCACGCGACGGGCGCCGTGCGCGAGACGCGCGCGGACGAACGCCGCGTCCTTCCCCTCGCGCACGAGCGGGGCATCCGACGACACCCGGTGCGAGCCGAGCGTCGCGAGATACGCGATCGCCTCGGCGAGATTGGTCTTGCCCTGGCCGTTCCGCCCGACGAGGACATTCGGCCCCGGCTGCAGGGCGAGCTCGGCCTCTGCGTAGTTGCGGAAGTCGACGAGGCTGAGGTGCTCGACGATCATGTCCTCGACCTCCTTCCGGGATGCGCGGAGGCGATCCAGGACGTCGTGTCGCGACGTTTCGTCTCGCTCCGCTCGCTCAACGACCGATCAGCGGCGCGCGGCCCGCGCCCGGGTCCTACCTCAGCAGCAGGTTCGGCTGGAGCAGGTACTTGAACGAGTCCTGACCCGCCTGATCGACCGACGTCTGGCTCGTGATGAGGATCGGGCTCAGCTTGTTCGCGTTGTCGCTCGACGTGAACGTCACCCGCACGAACTCGCTCTTCACCGCGCCGAGCGCCTCGAGCAGGTACTGCGGGTTGAGCCCGAGGGTGACCTCGTCGCCGCCCGTGAGGTGCGCGTCGACCGACTCGGACGCGCGGGCCTGGTCGCCGCCCGAGGCGTCCATCGTGACCTGCGAGGTCGAGAACGTGAAGCGCAGCGGCGCCGAGCGGTCGAGCACGAGCGACACGCGGCGCACGGCCTCCGCGAGGTCGGCGGTGCTCACCACCGCGTAGTGCTCGGTCTGCGCGGGGAACAGACGGCGGACCGGCGGGAAGTTGCCCTTGATGAGCAGCGACGTCACCGTCTTGTTGCCGGCCGTGAAGGCGATGATCTCGCGGTCGCCCGAGCCGGAGAACGCGATCGAGATGTTGCCGCCGTGGGAGAAGGTCTTGCCGACCTCCTGCAGCGTGCGCGCCGGCACGAGCGCCGTCGCCTCCTGCTGGCTGCCGTCCCACGGGATGTCGCGGAGCGCGACGCGGTACCGGTCCGTGGCGACGAGGCTCAGGCCCGTGCCCGAGACCTCGAGCTGCACGCCGGTGAGGACGGGGGTCACGTCATCGCGCGACGCGGCGAACGCGACCTGCGAGATCGCGGTCGCGAAGTCGTCGCCGGGAACGAGGCCCGACTCGCCCGTGACCTCCGGGATCGCGGGGTATTCCTCAACCGGCATCGACGCGAGGGCGAAGCTCGCGGAGCCGCACGTCAGCGCGATGTTGCCGTCGTCCTCGGTCGAGATCTGGATCGGCTGGTTCGGCAGGCGGCTCGCGATGTCGGAGAGCAGTCGGCCGTGCACGAGGATCGTGCCCGGCTCGTCGACCGTGGCCTCGATCGTCGTGCGCGCCGACGCCTCGTAGTCGAACGCAGAGAGGGCGAGGCTGCCGTCGCCGTTCGCCTCGATGAGCACGCCCGCCAGGATCGGCTGAGGGTTGCGCTGCGGCAGCAGCTTGACGACGAATGAGACGGCCTCGCTGAAGACGTCGCGGTTCACGTGGAACTTCACGTGTCGCTCCCCTCGGAATCACAACAACGGGCGCTCTTGGCCCACGGGTCTCCCATGCTAGTGCCCCGCGTTCGACCGTCCGTCGAGAAGGTCATCGGAGGCCCTTTCAGACAAGAGATCTCTTAACCGTGTTAACCGCTGTGGACAGTGTGGATAACTCTGTGGATGCGAGGCGGGAGTAGGGAACGACATGTGTGTGACTTGTGGAGGAGCTGCGGACGCGTCGTGGACGGCTCGGATGGCCGCCGAGCCGCTGTCACAGGCGGTTCCACACATCCGTGGCGTGTCCTCCACACCGTCCGAGGCGTGTCTCCCCAGTTATCCACAGGAGTTTTCACATGGGGAGAACTTGTTATAGGGGGTCGACGCGCCCTGCGTCAAGAGCGCGTTCAGGCATACGTCACGCGGCGTACAGGTGACGGAAAGCGCATGTCCCGATCGAGGCCGTATTGTCCGGCAGACGCCGGCGAGGGCCCGGAACGCGTGGTTCCGAGCCCTCGTGCGGGAAGGACGGGTCAGCGCCGCCCGAGCTGCGTGGTGATCTCCTGCACCTGGTTGTAGACCGAGCGCTTCTCCTTCATGAGCTCGTTGATCTTGCGGTACGCGTACATCACGGTCGTGTGGTCGCGTCCTCCGAAGAGCTGCCCGATCTTGGGGAGCGAGAGGCTCGTGCGCTCGCGGCAGAGGTACATGGCGATCTGACGGGCCTGCGCGACGGACTGAGCGCGGCTCGAGCCGTGCAGATCGTCGGCGGTGAGCTTGAAGTAGCCGGCGGTCACGCTGATGATGTCGTTCGGCGACACGACGGTGTCCTCGGACTGGTCGACGATGTCGCGCAGCACGGTCTGGGCGAGCTCGAGGGAGACGGGCGACCTGTTGAGGCTCGCGAACGCCGAGACGCGGATGAGGGCGCCCTCGAGCTCGCGGATGTTCGTGGAGACGTTCGAGGCGATGTACTCGATCACGTCGTCGGGGATGTCGAGGCGCTCGGCCTGCCCCTTCTTCCGCAGGATCGCGACGCGCGTCTCGAGATCGGGTGCCTGGACATCCGTGATGAGGCCCCATTCGAAGCGGCTGCGCATGCGGTCCTCGAAGCCCGTGAGGAGCTTGGGCGCGACGTCGCTCGTGATGACCACCTGCTTGTCGTGGTCATGCAGCGTGTTGAAGGTGTGGAAGAACGTCTCCTGCGTCTCTGCCTTGCCCTGCAGGAACTGGATGTCGTCGATCAGCAGGATGTCGACCTCGCGGTACCGCGCGTTGAAGGCGGCGCCGCGGTTGTTCGCGATCGAGTTGATGAAGTCGTTCGTGAACTCCTCGCTCGAGACGTAGCGCACGCGGACGCCCGGATAGAGGTTGAGCGCGTAGTCGCCGATCGCGTGGAGGAGGTGCGTCTTGCCCAGGCCCGAGTCGCCGTAGATGAAGAGCGGGTTGTACGCCTTGGCCGGTGCCTCGGCGACGGCGACGGCCGCGGCGTGCGCGAACCTGTTCGACTGGCCGATGACGAAGTTGTCGAAGGTGTACTTCGGGTTGAGGCGGGTGTCCTCCCGCGACCTGCTCTGCGGCGGCGCCGCCGCGGACGTCGATGCGACAGGGCGCTGCGGAGCCTCCACGGGGACCGGCGGCGCGGGCGCGTCGAAGGACGCCTCGGTGAGCTCGGGATTCACCGACACGCGGAACGACTTGGCGTCGGCGCCGATGCGCTCGAGCGCCTCCATGATCGGCTCGCGCATGCGCTTGTTGATCTGGGCGGCCGTCAGATCGTTCGGCACGTCGATGTAGAGGGTGCCCCCCATGACGCCCTGAGGGACGGCGAGACTCAGGTATCCCTCGAGAAGAGGAGTGATCCGATCGTCGCTGGCCAGCTCCGCCAGCACCGTGCGCCAGACGGGGACGTCCGGGATCTCGTGCGCGCTCATGGCCTCCCCTAGCCTGTGGATAACTTCGTGACACGCTAGTGGATGGATGGCGAACGGCAAACTCCGTCTTGGCGCGCGCTCGCGTGTTCCTGCGGGCGCGGATCCGACACTGTGGAGATACTGTCAGGTTGTCCGCCTCATTTGCAGGATCGCCCTCGGTCGGCGTACTCTAAATCGGTTGACTTATGCCCTTCCGGGCTCCACCAACTCTCGTCTCCGGTCACATGATTCCGGTGACCATCCCTCCGGAGTGATTCCATGAGCAAGCGCACTTTCCAGCCCAACAACCGTCGTCGTGCCAAGAAGCACGGCTTCCGCGCTCGTATGCGCACCCGCGCCGGCCGCGCCATCCTCGCCGCACGTCGCGGCAAGGGTCGCGTCGAGCTCTCGGCGTAATCCCGACGACGAGTCCGTGCTCGCGAGGCCGCATCGCCTGGTCCTCGGCGCCGACTATCGCAAGGTCGTGCGTCGAGGCTCTCGATGCGCCGGTGCGTCGACCGTGACGCACGTCGTGCACTCCTTCGAGGAGCGCGCGCCGCGGTTCGGATTCATCGTCAGCAAGGCCGTCGGCAACGCCGTCACGCGGAACACCGTACGCCGCCGCCTCAAGGCGGTGTGCGCGGAGGCGCTTCCGGACGTGCGACCGGGGGCCGATGTCGTCATCCGCGCCCTGCCCTCGGCGGCCGACGCCACCTTCCAGGAGCTCCGCTCCGAGGTGACGCGCTGCCTCGCGCGCAAGGCGGCGGCATGAGCGTGCTGCCCGCGTCGGCCACAGGGTCGGCGCGGTTTCGCGTATCCGACGCCGTTCGGGCGCTCCCGCTGCTGCCGCGCAACGCCGGCCTCGTGCTCCTGCACGGATATCGCGCGACGATCTCGCACCTCTACGGCGACGTCTGCAAGTACTACCCGTCCTGCTCCGCATATGCGGTGACGGCCGTGCAGCAGCACGGTCTCGTGAAAGGATCGGGACTGGCGGCGATGCGCATCGCCCGGTGCCACCCGTGGGCCGCGGGCGGCGAAGACGACGTGACGCCGCACCCGCGCTTCCGCTACGACCTCACCCGTCACGGCTTCGTCGTGCCGCTACGAAAGGACTGACCTCCGTGGACTTCCTCGGAATCATCCTCTGGCCCATCCGCTGGGTCATCGAAATGATCCTCGTCGGCTGGCACGCCGTCCTGACCTTCTTCGGCATGCCGGTGGACGGCGGACTCACCTGGGTCCTCTCGATCGCCGGCGTCGTCGTCATCGTGCGCACGGCTCTGATCCCGCTCTTCGTGAAGCAGATCAAGAGCCAGCGCAAGATGATGGAAATCGCTCCTGAGATGAAGAAGATCCAGGAGAAGTACCGGGGCAAGCGCGATCAGCTCTCTCGCGAGGCGATGAGCCGCGAGACCATGGCGCTGTACAAGAAGCACGGCACGACGCCGGTGTCGAGCTGCCTGCCTCTGCTCGTGCAGATGCCGGTCTTCTTCTCGCTGTACTACACGCTGTACGACATCAAGGCGCACGCGGCCGCGAACAAGGGCGGCGTCGGCCTGCTGTCGCCGGAGCTCACTCAGCAGTTCAACGACGCGAAGCTCTTCGACATCGCGCCGCTGAGCGAGACGCTCGTCGACGCCATCCAGTACCGCCCCGACGGCTGGGTCGGCACCACGATCATCCTCGTGATCATGGTCGCCCTGATGATCGCGACGCAGTTCTTCACGCAGCTGCAGATCGTCTCGAAGAACCTCTCGCCCGAGGCCAAGACCGGCCAGGCGTACCAGATGCAGCGCATCATGCTCTACATCATCCCGTTCGCGATGATCTTCTCGGGCGTCTTCTTCCCGCTCGGCGTCGTCTCGTACTGGTTCTTCAACAACCTCTGGACGATGTGCCAGCAGTTCCTCGTGATCCGCGAGCTCCCGACGCCCGGCTCGGATGCCGCGAAGGAGCGCGAGGCGCGTCTCGCCCGCAAGGGCAAGGCGATCAACAGTCAGGGCAAGGTCGTCACGATGGCCGAGTACGAGGCCGAGCAGCAGGAGCTGCTGCGCAAGGCCGAGGAGGCCCGCGCGAAGCAGCCCAAGCGCCAGCAGCCCATGAGCGCGAAGCGCGCGAAGAAGCAGCAGCGACCCGACGGCGCGTCGAGCTGACGCCCCCTCCGCCCGCACCGGCCACACGAGAATGGACGCCATGAACACGCAGCCCGCCACCGCGGCCGACGCCCCCACCGAGGCGGACCTCGAGCGCGAGGGCGATGTCGCCGCCGACTTCCTCGAGGGCCTTCTCGACATCGCCGACATCGACGGCGACCTCACGCTCGACGTGCGCCAGGGGCGCGCGTACGTGTCGGTCGAGTCGGACGACGCGTCGCTGCGCGTGATCTCGCACCCGGACACCGTGCAGGCTCTGCAGGAGCTCACCCGGCTCGCGGTGCAGAGCGAGACCGGCGCCTTCTCGCGGCTCATCCTGGACATCGGCGGCTCGCGCGACGTCCGCCGTCGACAGCTCGAGACGCTCGTCGACGCGGCCGTCGCGAAGCTCGAGGAGGGGGCCACGCAGGCGTCCCTTCCGTCGATGTCGTCGTACGAGCGCAAGCTCGTGCACGACATCGCTGCGGACCGCGGTCTCGTCTCGGAGTCGTACGGCGAGGGACCCGACCGCCACACGGTCATCCGCCGCGGCTGATGGTCTCCTCCCCCGCCGGCCTCGAGGCCGAGCCCGCCGAGGCGGCCGCGCTCTTCGGAGATCGGATCGATCTGGCGCGCACGTACACGCAGGCACTCGCCGAGCACGGCGAGGAGCGCGGGCTGATCGGCCCCCTCGAGGTTCCGCGCCTGTGGTCGCGCCACATCCTCAACTCCGCCGTGACGGCGCCCCTCTTCCCCGAGGGCGGACGCGTCGGCGACGTGGGGTCGGGTGCCGGCCTGCCGGGGCTTGTGCTCGCGATCGCGCGGCCGGACGTGCAGTGGGTGCTCATCGAGCCGATGGAGCGTCGCACGACCTGGCTCAACGAGCAGGTCGCGGCGCTCGGCCTCGACAACGTCGTGGTCGAACGCGCACGCGCCGAAGAGGCGGGGCGCTGGGAGGGTGTGCTCGACGCCGTCACCGCACGCGCGGTGTCGGCGCTGAGGACGCTCATCCCCTGGACTGCTCCGCTCGTGCGCGACGGCGGAGAGCTGATCCTCCTCAAGGGGCAGAGCGCTCCGAACGAGATCGATGCCGCGGCGAAGGCCATCCGGAAGTACAAGCTCTCGGATGTCCGCGTCGAGATGGTCGGCGAGGGCACGATCTCAGAGCCCACGCGGGTCGTGCGCGCTCTCGTCCGCGCGTAATTGCCTGCTGATCTGGGATTCCCTTCGTCGTACGACCGGTGATGGTTCCGTGCGCCGCCTCTCGGTAGCCTCGGAGCATGGATCAACGCGAGCGCGACGAACGCATCCGCGCGTACTACGGGGAGCATTTCTACGAGGGCGAGCGCCTGTCCTCGCGATCGGCGGCGGGTCGACTCGAGTTCCTCCGTGTTCAGTCGCTGGTCCGCGCCCGGCTGCAGCCCGCGTCGACCGTGCTGGACGTCGGCGGGGCGACCGGCACGCATGCGCGCTGGCTGGTTGCCGACGGGCATGCCGTGACCCTGGTCGATCCGGTGCCTGCCCAGGTCGACGTCGCTGCCCGCATCCCCGGGGTGAGGGCTCTGGTCGGGGATGCACGTTCTCTGGAAGACGTCGACGCGAGCGCGGACGCGGTGATCATGCTCGGGCCGCTCTACCACCTGCAGGATCGGGCCGATCGGCTGCGCGCGTTGGCTGAGGCGCTCCGCGTCCTGCGCCCGGGTGGAGTCGTGTTCGCGGGAGCGATCTCTCGCCTCTCTGCACTGACCAAGACGGTGCTGGCTCGTGGATTTCGCGATCTGCCCGCGGATGAGGTGCGCGTGCTGCTCGAGAACGGAACCACGGCGGGATCGCTGGAGCCCGCCGCGGGGCGCTTTCCGGGTGGTCATCATCACACGGCTGCGGAGCTCTCCCACGAGCTTTCGGAGGCCGGCTTCGTGGACGTGGAGGTCGTGGGGCTGGAAGGTCCCGGCGGGATGGGTCTCGAGCTGATGGCGCCGGACGAGGAGGTGGTCGCGGCCGGAGAGGTGCTTGCGAAGCGCCTGGAGGCGAGTCCGTACGGCCCGGACCTGTCGACGCACCTTCTCGGCATCGGGTCACGACCGCACGAGGTGTGAGTTGCTGCGCACGCGGCGTGGTCCTGGGTGCAGATGAGTTTCACGTGAAACCCATGCGGGAGTGGCTGGATCGGTTGCGTGTGGGCACCGGGTTCGTGTGGCGTTTCACGTGAAACGCCGCGACCCTCGCGGCTCGCATCGCTGCTTCGCGGGATTGCTCCTGGATGCGTGGCCGGCCACACTCTCGGACGATGACGATGCGGAGTGACGGGCGGCGGGAGTGGCCGCGCGCGACATCGATGAATCTGGATCTTCCGGTTCACCGCGAGTACGCGCCCGGATGGGACGATCACGAGGATCGGAACGCATTTGCGTCTCGACCGGCGCAGTGGACCCGGGCGTACCGGCGCTCGCCCGCACGCGCACACCACTCGGCACTGAAGACGAGGAGATGACGCGTTTCACGTGAAACATTGCAGAGCGCGGCGACCGCGGTCGCGGCCAGCGGGTGTCGCGCGAGCTGTCGCGTCCATGCCGTCCTAAGGCGCGTTTGTCCGGAGGAGATGGCGCGTTGTGAGGATCGCGAGGGGTTTCACGTGAAACGGAGCCATGTTACTCCGCGTGGGCACCTTGAAGACGGAAGCGACACCTCGGACTCAGCAGCGTGAGCGATCTGGAAGAGCGACGAGACGTCGATGGGGAAGCGCGCTCGGTCGTGGGGCGCTGCCCGTCCGTTCCCGGGCCGCACTCGCGCTCTGCAGGAATCTCGCTCGTCAGATCCAGTGCAGCTCGGTTGTCTCCGTGATTCGACGCGGGATGTTCCTCGATGCCTTCTGCCCGTCGGTCTCCTCCGCCCTAGCCGCGTTCGGCTCTCCGGTCGCCCTGCATCGACTCCGCAGATGCGGTTGGGTAAACCGTTGGCTCGAGACCAGCCCGGTCGAGACGTTTCACGTGAAACACCAGGGACGGCCGACCGCTTCGGACCGCAACTTCGAGCGGCGCCCGAGCTCGCCGCTCTGCAACACCCCGTGCCACCCCGCGCCCATCTTTATTGCATGGGCTCGATGGCTCGTGCCGCCGCTCTGAGGTTCGAGTGCGGCGTTGCTGCGCGCGATGTTTCACGTGAAACGCTGCGGGCCGCGGCGCGCGAACCGGACCGGTCGTACGGCGGACGCCGCGATCGACGTGACGTTTCACGTGAAACATCCGGTCGGCGCGAACACCCAGCCCCTACCTGGGTGCCCCTGCAGGCGTGGCGCGGTATCGCCCGTTAGAGTGGAGAGCGTCTGCTCGCGGCGAAGGGATGAGTGTTTCACGTGAAACAGTCCGGCAACATCACGGAGCCTGACGACAGTCCGATCGCGCGGGAGCTGGCCGACCTCACAGCCCGTCGCCGCGCGCTTGCGGACGTCGAGGTGTCGTTCACCGGCCCCACTCGAATCATGACGATCTCGAACCAGAAGGGCGGGGTCGGCAAGACCACGACGACAGTGAACATCGCTGCCGCGATCGCCTCGCTGGGTGGTCGTGTTCTCGTGATCGACCTCGATCCGCAGGGGAACGCGTCGACGGCGCTCGGTGTCCCCCACAACGCCGAGAGCCCGAGCATCTACGACGTCCTGATCGACGACGTTCCGCTGAAGGATGTCGTCCAGCAGAGCCCTGAGGGCGAGACGCTGGTGTGCGCACCGAGCAACATCCACCTCGCCGGCGCCGAGATCGAGCTGGTGACGCAGGTCGCCCGTGAGCAGCGGCTGAAGACCGCGCTGGCGGAGTACCTCGAGGATCGCGAGGAGCGTCTCGACTTCGTCCTGATCGACTGCCCTCCCTCGCTCGGGCTCCTCACGATCAACGCATTCACGGCAGCGACCGAGGTGTTCCTTCCGATTCAGTGCGAGTACTACGCGCTCGAGGGACTGAGCCAGCTCCTCGGGAACGTGAAGATGATCCAGAAGCACCTCAATCCGCGCCTGCGTCTGTCGACCATCCTTCTCACCATGTTCGACGCGCGCACGCGTCTGTCTCAGCAGGTCGCCGACGAGGTGCGAGGGCACTTCACGGGCGAGGTGCTCGACACCGTCATTCCGCGCTCCGTGCGCGTCTCCGAGGCACCGAGCTTCGGGCAGACGGTCATCACATACGACGGCAACTCCGCAGGTGCGATCGCGTACCGCGAGGCCGCGCTCGAGATCGTGCGACGCGGAAGCGCGGACGCGAAGGAAGGGGAATCCTGATGGCGAAACGTACTGGCCTGGGTCGCGGCATCGGAGCGCTCATTCCGACCTCGGAGCTGAGCGACGAGCGTCCCGTCGATGTCTTCTTCCCGTCGTCGACGAAGAGCAAGGGCTCGAGCGCCGGCGAGACCGCGCCGCGGAAGCGCGCGTCGAAAGAGGAGGCCTCCCCCACGTCGGGCGAAGAGCTCGTCGAGGTCCCGGGCGCGCGCCTCGTGCACATCGACCCGAAGGCGATCGTCCCCAACCCGCGTCAGCCGCGCACGAACTTCGACCCCGACGATCTCGCCGAGCTCGTCCACAGCGTGAAGGAGTTCGGCGTCCTGCAGCCGGTCGTCGTGCGCGACAAGGGCGACGGGACGTACGAGCTCATCATGGGCGAGCGCCGAACGCGAGCGTCGCGAGAGGCCGGACTGACCGAGATCCCGGCGATCATCCGCGACACGGCGGATGAGGACCTCCTGCGCGACGCTCTGCTGGAGAACCTCCACCGGTCGCAGCTGAATCCGCTCGAAGAGGCGTCCGCGTACCAGCAGCTCCTCGAGGACTTCGGGATCACACAGGAGAAGCTCGCGACTCGGATCGGACGCTCGCGCCCCCAGATCAGCAACACCATCCGTCTCCTCCGGCTGCCGGTGCCCGTGCAGCAGCGAGTGGCGGCGGGCGTGCTCAGCGCCGGCCACGCGCGCGCCATCCTCTCCCTCGAGACTGAGGAGCAGATGCAGCAGCTCGCGGACAAGATCGTCAACGAGGATCTGTCGGTCCGGGCTGCCGAGGCCGCGGCCAAGCAGATCGCGGCGGCCGGCACCGCAGCTCCCCAGCGCACGCCTCGCCCTCAGGGTGGAGCGCGGCGCGCCTACCTCGATGAAGTGGCGACGCGACTCGGCGACCGGCTGAGCACAAAGGTCCGGATCAAGCTGACGGCGAGAAAAGGCCAGGTCACGATCGATTTCGCTTCGATCCAGGACCTCAACCGGATGCTCGAGGAGATCGGCGAGACCGCTTACGGCGAGTGAGGGCGGCGGCTAGCGTGGTCGCATGACCGCGCCCACGCCGTACATCTTCTTCCCCGGCACCTGCCGGGAGGCCCTGGAGCACTATCGCGCCGTGTTCGGCGGTGAGCTCGAACTCCACACGTACGGCGAGTTCGGGCGCACCGACGGCCCTGCCGACGACATCGCGCACGGCGACCTCCTCGGGCCCGTCTCGCTTCAGGGCGCGGACGCCGGCGCCGACGAGGACGCGGTCGCGTTGACCGGGGTCATGCTGTCGCTCCTGGGGCGATCTGACGCGGCGACGCTGCACCGCTGGTTCGACTCGCTGGCTCAGGGGGGAACCATCGTCTCGCCGCTCGAGAGGCGCTCCTGGGGCGACTGGGACGGGATCGTCGTGGATGCGCACGGGCTGCGCTGGCTGATCGGTTACCGCGGGGCCTGAGCGCTGTCCGTAGGGCATGCGCCGCACGACCGTCAAGGGGTTTCGAGCAGGGTCACGGATTCGTAACGTCGAAACCGCACGACCTGTCGAGACACCGAGCCGGGAGGACGGAAGCCCCATGGAGACGACCGAGAACGCAGGCACGAGCGGAGCGCAGAGCGGGCAGGACCCGCGCGACGCGAAGGACGGGGGCCCCTTCCCCGAGCAGGAGCAGGAGACGCAGCCGGGGCTCACCGAGGAGATGACCCCCGAGCCCGACCACGGCGAGTCGAGCTGGGTCGGTCGAGGCCGCCTGATCGGGCGCAAGGCGCTCATCACGGGCGGCGACTCGGGCATCGGCCGCGCGGTCGCGCTCGCGTACGCGCGAGAGGGCGCGGATGTCGCGATCGCGCACCTTCCCGAGGAGGAGGCCGACGCAGCCGAGACGCGGCGTCTCGTCGAGGCGGAGGGTCGCGTCTGCGCGACATTCGCCGTCGACCTCACCTCCGAGCAGGAGACCGTCGAGCTCGTGCGCGCGGCGCGCGAGGCCCTCGGCGGCATCGACATCCTCATTCCCAACGCCGCCTACCAGAAGCAGCGCGACGGCATCGAGTCGATGCAGGTGTCGGAGATCGAGCGCGTGTTCCACACGAACCTCGTCTCCGCCATCGTGCTGGCCCGCGAGGCCGTGCCGCACATGCCGGCAGGCGGCTCGATCATCGTCACGACGTCGATCCAGGCGTCCGAGCCCTCCCCCGGGCTGCTCGACTACGCCATGAGCAAGGCCGCTCTCGTGGCCTATGCGCAGGCTCTGGCGCAGGAGCTGGCCGAGAAGGGCATCCGGGTCAATGCGGTCGCTCCTGGCCCCATCTGGACGCCGCTGATCCCCGCGACGGGCTTCCCCGCCGAAAAGGTGAAGACCTTCGGCTCGGACACCCCGCTCGGCCGGGCCGGCCAGCCGGCCGAGCTCGCGGGCGCCTACGTGTACCTCGCGAGCGACGAGGCGACGTATGTCACCGGTGCGGTCATCCCGGTCACCGGGGGCCGCCCCTTCTGAGAGGAGGCACGCAGATGCCGAACCCGAGGATCAAGGACGAGAAGCTCTACGAGGAGCTCCGCGAGGACGGTGCGTCGGCCGAGAAGGCCGCGCGCATCGCCAACGCGGCGGCGCGAGACGGCCGGAGCTCGGTCGGCAAGCGCGGCGGCAAGGCGGAGGACTACGAGGAGCGCACGGTGCCGGAGCTGAAGAAGCGCGCGAAGGAGCTCGGAATCGAGGGGTACTCCAAGCTCCGCAAGGGCGAGCTCATCGACCGGCTCCGCAACCACTGAGCCGCCCCGCGGCCGCACCCCCTCCATGTCTCACTCAGCGAGGCCATCCGGACCCGGATCCCTCGTCGAGTGAGACATGCAGAGTGGGGAAGGGCGGGAGAGCGCCGGGAAGCGCGGGAGAGCGCGGGCGGAATGGGGTGCGCGCGGCCCTCGTGCGCGTGCACGCGCGTACGCTTGACGGGTGGAGCTGCCCGCCGAATCCCTCCCCCGCCGCCGCGCGAGCGTCGAGGTGCTGCGCGCCGAGGCGGCTGACGAACTCGCGGCCCTCATCCACGAGCGGCTGCGCGAGGGCGAGGATCCCTGGGACTTCATGGAGGACCTCCCCACGGTCGACGAGCTCGTCGTCTTCACGCTCCGGGCTGAGCACATTGAGGCGGATGGCGGCCTGCGGCCCACGCACGCGCGCAATCAGCGCGTGCTGCGGCTCATCGCGGCCGAGTACCCCGAGCTCACGAAGGCCGTCTGGCGGCTTATCGGCCAGGAGAACACCCATCGCCGCTGGGACGCCGTCGTCCGGGTCGTGGATCGCGGCTGACACGGCGAAGCCGCCCTGCGGACGGATCCGCAGGACGGCTTCGAGGTGCACGCGGCGCAGGATTCGGTCCTGCGCGGAGTCTCAGCCCAGGTAGGGGGCGAGATCCTGCTCGAGCGCGAACTTCGGCTTGGCGCCGATGATGGTCGAGGCGACCTCGCCGTTCTGGAAGACCTTCATCGCCGGGATCGACGTGATCTGGTACTTCATCGCGAGGTCGGGGTTCTCGTCGACGTTGAGCTTGAGGATGGTGATCTTGTCGGGGTTCTCGGCCTGGATCTCGTCCAGGACGGGCGCGACCATGCGGCACGGACCGCACCAGGCGGCCCAGAAGTCGACCAGCACCGGGCCGTCGGCCTGGAGCACATCCTGCTCGAAAGTGGCCGACGAAGTGGCCTTGACGTTGCTCATGGGATCTCCTTGTTCAGCAGCTAAGGGGGAGAACACCGGATGGCGGTGCGATGTTCCCCGGGTCAGGCTTCGACCAGCTGGTCCTCGGTCGGGGCCGGCTCTCCCGCGTCGCCCAGCGACGCGAGGAAGTGCTCGGCGTCGAGCGCGGCGACCGTGCCCGACGCGGCCGCGGTGACCGCCTGGCGGTACGACGGGTCGATCACGTCGCCGGCGGCGAACACGCCGCGCGCGGACGTGCGCGACGAGCGGCCGTCGACCGCGATCGTGCCGTCGGCCGTCAGCTCGAGCTTGTCGTGGACGAGGTGCGTGCGGGGGTCGTTGCCGATCGCCACGAACAGGCCGTCGAGCGCGAGGTCGCGGGTCTCGCCGGTGACGGTGTCGCGCAGCGTCACGCCCTCCACGGCCGACTCACCCTGCACGTCGGCGACCTCGGCGTTCCACACGAACTCGATCTTCTCGTTCGCGAAGGCGCGGTCCTGCATGATCTTGGAGGCCTTGAGGCTGTCGCGGCGGTGGATCACGTAGACCTTCGAGGCGAACTTCGTGAGGAACGTCGCCTCCTCCATCGCCGAGTCGCCGCCGCCCACGACCGCGATCTCCTTCTCGCGGAAGAAGAAGCCGTCGCAGGTCGCGCACCACGAGACGCCGTGACCGGACAGGCGCTCCTCGCCGGGCACGCCGAGCTTGCGGTAGGCGGAGCCCGTGGCGAAGATGACGGCCTGGGCCTCCTCCACGGCGCCGCTGCCGAGGGTGACGCGCTTCACATCGCCCGCGAGGTCGAGCTCGGTCACGTCGTCATAGCGGACCTCGGCGCCGAAGCGCTCGGCCTGCTCCTGCATCTTCTGCATGAGCTCGGGACCCATGATGCCCTCGGGGAACCCGGGGAAGTTCTCGACCTCGGTCGTGTTCATGAGCTCGCCGCCCACTTCGACCGAGCTGGCCACGACGAGCGGCTGCAGGTTCGCGCGCGCCGCGTAGATCGCCGCCGTGAATCCGGCCGGGCCTGATCCGATGATGATGAGCTGTCGCACGCGCGCCTCCTGAGGTGTCTGGATGACTCAACCCATGGTACGTCCGGGGTATTCCATAGATATTCGTCAATGTATCAGGATGGCCGCGCCGGCGGGGCGGTGCTCTCGCGCACGACGAGCTCGGTCGGCACGACATCGACCCCCGGTCGGCTCTCGGCTCCGGTCCGCAGCTGAGCGAGAGCGGCCGCGACGGCCCGTCGACCGGCGTCCGCGAAGTCCTGATGCACGGACGTGAGCGGCGGGTCGTACGCGACGGCGTCGGCGGTGTCATCGAAGCCCACGACGCTCACGTCCTCGGGGACGCGGCGCCCCGCCTCCCGCAGCGCGCGGTAGAGGCCGAGCGCCATCTGATCGTTCGCGCAGAAGACGGCCGTGCACGACGGATCCGCGGCGAGAGCTCGTCCGACTTCGTAGCCGGACTGCGCCGACCAGTCGCCGCGGAGCAGCGGCGGCACGTCGCGCCCGGCGCGCTCGAGCGTCTGCCGCCATCCGTCCGCGCGGCGCTGCGCGGGATGCGACTCCTCAGGGCCGGTCAGGTGCCACACCGTGCGGTGGCCGAGCGAGAGCAGGTGCTCGGTCGCCTGCCGCGCGCCGTCGAACTGGTCCGTGTCGACGACGACGTGGGCGCCGTCCGCGCTCGTGTCCATGAGCACGATCGGCACCCCCGGGGGGACGAGCGTCTCCGCGCGGTCGAGCAGCTGCTTCTCGATGTTGAGGATGAGCGCGTCGACGGCGAGCTCCTGGAGCCGCGAGTACACGCGCTTGACGCCGCCCTCGGCCTGCGCGCGGAGCGGGATGAGCGTGGTCGTGTACCCCTCGACGGCAGCCGAGTGCGCGATCGCCTCGATCGTGCGGATGTCGCCGATCGTCGACAGCGTGCTGGAGACCACGCCGATCGTCCGGAAGGACCCGAGCTTGAGGGCGCGCGCCGCGCTGTTGGGCCGGTAGCCGAGCTCGTCCATCGCCGCGATGACCAGCTCGCGGGTCTCGTCGAGCACTCCGCCGAAGCCGTTCGCCACGCGCGAGACGGTCTGCGCCGAGACGCCGGCATGGGCCGCGACATCGGCCATCGACACGCGGCGTCCCTCGGAGGTGCGGCGTCGGCGCCGGGGGCGGGGGGAAGCGTCTTCGTCCATCGTCCTGAAACCGTATCGTGACCCCGCCGAGTTGCGCGCTCATCGATGTCGCGTACGATGTTTACGCAAACATAGCTGTTCCCACACTCCTGTCGACGCAGCGGAGGACCCCAGGATGATGACGACGTCGCCTGCCGTCTCGGTGAAGCCACCGGGCCGGGCGCAGACGAGAGCCGCGCGCCATGCACGCGGCCGATGGACCGGATGGGGGTTCCTCGCTCCGTTCATGATCGTGTTCGCGCTCGTCTTCCTCGCCCCGATCGCGTACTCGATCTACCTCAGCCTCTTCCGCTCGCAGCTCGTCGGCGGCACGGTCTTCGTCGGCCTCGACAACTACGTCGCGGCGTTCTCCGACGCCGCGTTCTGGGAGGGCTTCGTCCGCGTCGCGCTGTTTCTCGTCGTGCAGGTGCCCATCATGCTGTGCATCTCGCTCATCGCCGCTCTCGCGATCGACAGCGGCCGCCTGTACGGACGGGACTTCTTCCGCATCGGCATCTTCCTGCCTTACGCGGTGCCGGCCGTCGTCGCCGCGTTCATGTGGGGCTTCATGTACGGCGAGCGCTTCGGGCTCGTCGGCAACCTCGAGGACCTGCTCGGCATCGCGCTCCCTGAGCTGCTCTCCCCCGACCTCGTGCTCGCGTCGATCGGCAACATCGTCACGTGGGAGTTCGCGGGCTACAACATGCTCATCTTCTACTCGGCGCTGCGCGTGATCCCGACCTCGCTCTACGAGGCGGCGGCGATCGACGGCGCGAGCCAGTTCCGGGTCATCCGCGCGATCAAGCTCCCGGCCATCCGCGGATCGCTCGTGGTGGCGACGATCTTCTCGATCATCGGCAGCTTCCAGCTCTTCAACGAGCCGAGCATCATGCAGTCTCTCGCGCCGAACGCGATCACGACCTCGTTCACGCCCAACCTGTACGCCTACAACCTCGCGTTCTCGGGCCAGCAGCTCAACTACTCCGCGACCGTCGCGATCATCATGGGCGTGATCACGATGGTCATCGCCTACGTCGTGCAGCTGCGCGGGATGCGGAAGGCCGACTGACATGTCCACCACGAGTCTCGTCACCCTCCGCCCCGGCGCTCGCGCGCGCCGCCCGCTCGGCACGATCGACCGCCCGCGTCGCAGCGTGCTCCTGACCGCGCTGACCGCGATCATCCTCATCTACTCGCTCATCCCGCTCGTCTGGCTGTTCATCAACGCGTCGAAGACGCAGGACGACCTCTTCACGACGTTCGGCCTCTGGTTCGGCGACGAGTTCGCGCTGTTCGACAACATCGGCCGCGCGCTCACGTACGACGACGGCATCTTCCTGCGCTGGTTCGCGAACACCCTCCTGTACGTGATCGTGGGCGCGGGCGGGGCGACCCTGCTCGCCGTCCTCGGCGGCTACGCCCTCGCGAAGTACGACTTCCCGGGGAAGAAGGCCGTGTTCGCGGTCGTCATCGGAGCGGTCGCCGTGCCCGGCACCGCCCTGGCCGTGCCGACCTTCCTCATGTTCAGCGAGATGGGTCTCACGAACACGCCGTGGTCCGTCATCGTCCCGTCGCTCATCTCGCCGTTCGGCCTCTACCTCATGTGGACGTTCGCGAGCGAGGCCATCCCGACCGAGCTCATGGAGGCCGCGCGGATCGACGGCGCCAGCGAGTTCCGGATCTTCTGGCAGGTCGCGCTGCGCCTGCTCGCTCCCGGGATGGTCACGGTGCTGCTGTTCACGATGGTCGCGACGTGGAACAACTACTTCCTGCCGCTCATCATGCTGCGCGACCCCGACTGGTACCCGCTCATCATCGGCCTCAACCAGTGGAACGCGCAGGCCGCGACCGCCGGCGGCACGGCGATCTTCGACCTCGTCCTGACCGGGTCGCTCCTCACGATCGTCCCGCTCATCATCGCCTTCCTCTTCCTCCAGCGCTTCTGGCAGTCCGGCCTCGCGGCCGGGTCCGTCAAGGAGTGACCGTCCTCATCCACCACAAAGGAGTGCCAACCGCATGAACCGCACCTTCCGCCGCCTGGGCCGCCGCGCCCTCATCGGCACCGCCTTCACGGGCGTCGCAGCCCTCGCCCTCGCCGGCTGCTCGGGCGGCGCCGCCGACCCCGACACCGCCGCCGAGGAGGGCGGCGAGCTCACCGTCTGGGCCTGGGATCCGACCGTCGAGACCATCGCGGACGCGTACCAGGAGGAGCATCCCGACGTCACGATCGACGTCGTCAACGTCGGCACCGGCAACGACCAGTACACCGCTCTGCAGAACGCCATCACCGCCGGGTCGGGTGCCCCCGACCTCGCCCAGGTCGAGTACTACGCGCTGCCGCAGTTCGCGATCGGCGAGTCGCTCGCCAACCTGACGGAGTTCGGCGCGGCCGACCTCGCCGACGCGTTCGCCCCGGGCCCCTGGAACGCCGTGAACTACGGCGGAACGGGCGTCTGGGGCCTGCCCCTCGACTCGGGCCCGATGGCGCTGTTCTACAACCAGGCCGTCTTCGACGAGCACGGCATCGAGGTGCCGACCACGTGGGACGAGTACCTCGAGGCTGCGCGCGCTCTCCACGAGGCGGACCCCGACCTCTACATCACGAACGACACGGGCGACGCGGGCTTCGCGACCTCGATGATCTGGCAGGCGGGCGGCCAGCCGTTCCAGGTCGACGGCACCGACGTCTCGATCGACCTCGCCGACGAGGGCTCCGCGCGCTTCGCCGAGTACTGGCAGCAGCTCGTCGAGGAGGACCTCGTCGCGCCGATCAGCTCGTGGAGCGACGAGTGGTACCAGGGCCTCGGCAACGGCACGATCGCGACGCTCACCATCGGCGCGTGGATGCCCGGCAACTTCGAGACCGGCGTTCCGGACGCGGCGGGAGACTGGCGCGTCGCGCCCATGCCGCAGTGGGAGGAGGGCGGCACCGCGACCGCCGAGAACGGCGGGAGCGCGATGAGCGTGCTCGAGAGCAGCGAGAGCAAGGCGCTCGCCTACGACTTCCTCGAATTCGCCGCGAACGGCGACGGCGTGCAGCTGCGCATCGACGGCGGCGGGTTCCCCGCGACGGTCGCGGACCTCGAGTCGGAGGAGTTCCTCGCGAAGGAGTTCGAGTACTTCGGCGGTCAGACCGTGAACGAGGTGCTCTCCGAGTCGTCGGCCAACGTCGTCGAGGGCTGGGAGTACCTGCCGTTCCAGGTGTACGCGAACAGCGTGTTCAACGACTCCGTCGGCAAGGCGTACGTCGGCGACACGACGATCGCCGAGGGCCTCGCCGAGTGGCAGCAGACCCTCGTGAAGTACGGAGCCGACCAGGGCTTCACGGTCGAGTAGCCGCGACCTCCCCTCGCGGGGTGCGTCGCGACCGCGACGCACCCCGCGCCTCGTCCCGCGCCATCCGCCGGACCATCCCCATGACAAGGAGTCGATCCATGCAGACGCACCGCTGGCTGCGCACCCCCGAAGGCACGACGCGACGCATCTCGTACGGCGCCGACTACAACCCCGAGCAGTGGCCCCGAGAGGTGTGGGACGAGGATGTCCGCCTCATGCGCGAGGCGGGCGTCGACGTCGTCTCGGTCGGGATCTTCTCGTGGGCGAAGATCCAGCCGGCAGAGGACACGTGGGACTTCGCGTGGCTCGACGAGGTCATCGACCTGCTGCACGCGAACGGGATCGGCGTCGACCTGGCGACGGCCACGGCGTCTCCTCCGCCGTGGCTCACGATCAAGCACCCCGAGGTGCTCCCCGTCACGCACCACGGGCACATCCTCTCCCCCGGCGCGCGTCAGCACTGGCGCCCGACGTCGCCGGTCTTCCGCGGCTACGCCCTCCGCCTCGTCGAGGCGCTCGCCGAGCGCTACCGGGACCATCCGGCGCTCGTCGCGTGGCACGTCAACAACGAGCTCGGCTGCCACAACGCGTGGGACTACTCGGATGACGCGGCGCGCGCCTTCCGCGGATGGCTCGAGAGGCGCTACGGCACGATCGAGCGACTCAACCACGCGTGGGGCACGGCGTTCTGGTCGCAGCAGTACGGGTCCTTCTCCGAGATCCTCCCGCCGCGCGAAGTCGACTCGCATCCGAACCCGACGCAGCAGCTCGACTTCAAGCGCTTCTCGTCCGACGCGCTCAAGGAGCACTTCATCGCCGAGCGCGATCTGCTGCGGCGGATCACCCCCGACATCCCCATCACGACGAACTTCATGGTGATGGGCGAGACGCAGCACGCGGACTACGCCGACTGGGCGCACGAGCTCGACTTCGTCTCGAACGACCACTACCGGCACCCCGGGCCGCAGTCGTACGACGAGCTGGCCTTCTCGGCGGCGCTCGTCTCGGGCATCTCGCATCGCCGCCCGTGGTTCCTCATGGAGCACTCGACGAGCGCGGTCAACTGGCAGAGCGTGAACCGCCCGAAGCGCGAAGGTGAGCTCGTCCGCGACTCGCTCACCCATGTCGCCCACGGAGCGGACGCCGTCTGCTACTTCCAGTGGCGCCAGTCGGCGGCGGGGGCGGAGAAGTACCACTCGGCGATGGTCCCGCACGCCGGCCCCGACAGCCGGGTGTTCCGCTCGGTCGTCGAGCTCGGCGCGACGCTGCGGCGCCTCGACGACATCGCGGGCGCCGAGGCCGTGCCGGCCCCTGTCGCCATCCTGTTCGACTGGGACTCGTGGTGGGGCAGCGAGCTCGACTCCCACCCCACCGAGCTGCTGCGGTACCGGCAGGAGGCCCTCGACTGGTGGACCGGCCTGCGCGATGCCGGCGTGCGCGTCGACGTCGTGCCCGCCGACGTCGACCTCTCGGGCTACCGCCTCGTCATCGCCCCTGTGCTCTACGCCGTCCCGGCCGCGCTCGCGGAGACGCTGGCGGCCTACGTCGAGGCGGGCGGGCACCTCGTCACGACGTACTTCTCGGGTGCCGTGAACGAGGACGACCGCGCGTGGCTCGGCGGCTACCCCGGCGCGTTCCGGGAGCTGCTCGGCGTGCGCGTGGAGGAGTTCCGTCCTCTGTACGACGGCGAGACCATCCGCCTCGACTCCGGCGCGATCGGCACCCTCTGGAGCGAGCCCGTCGACCTCGTGGACCCGGGCGTCGAGGTGCTCGCGCGCTACGCGGAGTCCGAGCTCGACGGCTCCCCTGCCGTCACGCGGCGCGCCGTCGGCGCAGGATCCGCCGCCTACGTCTCGACGCGCCTCGGCGCCGAGGGGCTCGGCACGATCGTCCCCGCACTGCTCGAGGGCGCGGGCGTCGAGAGCGAGCTGCCGGAGGCGCTGCGCGGACGTGCCGCGCTCACGCTGCGCGGCTCTCACGGCGCCCGCTTCGCGTTCGTGCTCAATCGCACGGATGACGAGCTAGCTCTCGACGGGGTCGCCGGCGCGCCGCTTCTCGGCGGGAAGACCCTGCCTCCGCGCGGCGTGGCCGTGTTCCGCCAGGAGTGAGGGCTCGCGCCTCAACTAGTAGACGTCTCCCCTAGATGTATTGTCTACTAGGGGTGTGACCCTCTCCCGCATCATCCTCGGCCTGCTCGCTCTCGCGCCGATGACCGGCTACGACCTCAAGCGGCACTTCGACTCCACCGCCCGGCACTTCTGGGCGGCCGACAAGGCGCAGATCTACCGGACGCTCGCGCGCCTCGTGGACGACGGGCTGGCGGCCGTCGAGGTCGTGCCCGGTGCGGGCGCGCCCGACCGCCAGGTGCATCGCATCACGGCGGAGGGGCGGGCGGCGCTCGCCGAATGGCTGGTCTCGCCCGTCGAGGCGCATGCCGACCGCGACCCGTTCCTCGCGCGTCTCTTCTTCGCCGACGGGCTCGAGCCGGAGGCTCTCCGTCGACTTCTCGCGGTGCGCCGTGAGGAGGCGGAGGAGCTCCTCGCGCACTTCGAGAGCATCCGAGAAACGACGGGCGCACCCCGCGATCGCGCTGCCCGCTTCCGTCTGGCGACGCTCGCGAACGGCATCGCGCACATGCGGGCGGAACTCGCCTGGCTCGACGAGATCGAGGCGGACCTGCCATGAGCGCCTTCCCCGTCATCCACCCGGCGCATGCGGAGACGGGCACTCGGCCCCTCGTGCTCCTCCACGGCGGGAACGTCGCCAACTGGATGTGGGCGCCGCAGGTCGAGGCGTTCCGCGACCGGCTGGTCCTCACGCCGGATCTGCCGGGATTCGGCGCGCGCACGGCGGAGGACTGGCCCGGCCTCGACGCCGTCGCCGATGACGTCGTCGCGCAGGTGCGGTCGGCCGGGGTCGGCGGCGCGTTCGACCTCGTCGGACTGTCGCTGGGCGGAGTCGTGGCCCTCCGGCTGCTGGCCCGGCACGGGGCGGATGTGCCGCGAGCGCTCGTGACGGGGGCTCCGCTCACGGGTGTGGGGGGCAGCGCGCGGGCCATCACCGCGCTGCAGCTCTCCCTGTGGGACGCCGCCTGGTTCTGGCGTGCGCAGGCCGCGGCCTTCCGGCTGCCGGAGGATGCCCGCGAGGAGTTCGTGCGGCACGGGCTCTCGGTGCGGAAGGAGAACGCCCGTGCGATGTCGGCCGATGTCGACGCGGGCCGCGTGCCGACGGGTCTGGACGCCTACGCCGGCGCCCTCCTCGCGGTCGCCGGGGAGCGCGAGCCGGCCGTCGTGCGCCGGTCCCTCGCCGTGCTCCGGGCAGCGCTGCCGACCGCGCGGACGGGCCTCGTCCCTCGGATGCACCACGTCTGGAACGTCGAGGATGTCCCCCTCTTCAACGACGTCGTGCGCGAGTGGATGGATGGCCGGATGGACCCGCGGATCGCGCCCGCCGACTGAGTCCCAGCGCGCGGCAGGTCTCGCGGAGATTCTGACCACGACTCCCCGTTCTGCCCGGGTGGAACTGCCCGCCTGGCGTGGTGCGACGGGCGACGCGCCCGAGGCGCTCGCACCGCGCCGATAGCGTCGGAGGCGCCCGCGTTCCGCGGGTGCTCCGCTCGGGCGACCCCAGCGCCCGGAGCCGCACCGGCAGGCGTCCCCAGCGCTCCGGTGACCGCCTGCGGCGGGCGCGCCTCGGAACGCGCCCGCCGCAGGTGAGCGTCAGCGCCTGAGCCGCGCGCGGATGAGCTGCGTGACGGACTTCAGCTCGGGTGAGCGCAGGACCGCGAGGGCGACGACGTAGACGAGCGCCGTGGCGCCGCCGATGAGGATGCACCCCGCGATCGCCTGCGCGATGCCGTCGAGCATCCATCCCCCGGCGCCGCCGCACAGGAGGTACACGCCGACGCCCGCACCGGCGGCGGGGAGGGCGGCCAGCGCGAAGCGCAGCAGGGCCCGGAGCGAGACGCCGAGGCCGAGCGGCCCGAGACGACGCCGGAGGAGCCAGGTCGCGAGCACGACCTGCGCCGTGCTCGACAGCGACTGCCCGGTGGCCACCGCGGCGGTGAGGTAGGGGCGCAGCTCGTCGGTCGAGAACACGAGGATCGAAGCCGTCGCGAAGGTCACCGACAGCGCGCCCTGGAAGACCGTGAACCAGAACGGCGTCCGCGTGTCTCCGTAGGCGTAGAACGTGCGCTGCACGACGAACTGGACCGCGAGCGGGACGAGCCCGATGAGGAATCCGATGAGCACGAGGGAGGCCTCGACCGCCTGCTCCCCGTTCTCGGTGAAGATCCGGGCGACGGGCGCCGCCGCCGCCATGACGGCCGCCGTGGCGAGCACGCAGAGGAGCCCGAGCATCCGGATGGCCCGGCCGATGTCGGCGCGCACCTCGTCGTCGCGCCCGGCAGCCGCGTGCTCGCTGAGCTGGGTGAAGTAGGGGGTGCCGATCGAGAGGACGATCACCGAGTACGGGAGCATGAACACGAGCCACGACGTGAACCAGACGGTCACGGACGCCTGCCCGGACGCGTCCGAGATCGTGCTCTGCTGGTACATCGACACGAGCTGGCCGATGACCATCATGAGGAACGTCCAGCTCGTGAGGCTGCCGACCTCGCGCAGGCCCATGCCGCGCCAGCGGAAGTCGGGGCGGATGCTCAGCCCCGTGCGGCGCCAGAAGAACAGCAGGACGAACATCTGGGCGACGATGCCGAGCGTCGCGACGCCGCCGAGGAGCGCCACCTTGGGGAGGTTCCAGCCGCCGTCCGCGGTCGTCCACTGCGCGAGGGACGACTGATGGCCGCCGAACACGGCGATGAACACGCCGAATCCGGCGATCGAGACGACGTTGTTGACGATCGGCGCCCACGCGTACGGGCCGAACACGCGGCGCGCGTTGAGCGTCTCGCCGAGCAGCGCGAACATGCCGTAGAAGAAGATCTGCGGCAGGCACCAGTAGGCGAAGGCGACGGCGAGCGCGATGGTGTCGGGGTCGAACCGGGCGCCGTACAGCCAGATGAGCGGCCACACGAGGATCATCGCGAGCACGCTCGCGCCCGCAAGCAGCACACCGCCCAGCGTCATGAACTTCGAGATGTGCGAGGCCCCGCCGTCCTCGCGCGCGCTCCACCTCACGATCTGCGGCACGATCACGGCCGTCAGG
The DNA here is from genome assembly GCF_049065455.1 of Microbacterium sp. SA156. NCBI lineage: Bacteria > Bacillati > Actinomycetota > Actinomycetes > Micrococcales > Microbacteriaceae > Microbacterium > Microbacterium sp. SA156. The sequence continues at coordinate 141,728 of NZ_JBAKGU010000003.1, read as the reverse complement.
ACGCCCGTCGAGATGATCATGAAGATGTTGTTCGGCAGCTGGTTCGCCGCCGTGAACGCGTCGGAGGCGTTGCCGAACGAGCCGACCGCCGCGATGAGGACGATCGAGCGCACGAGACCCGTGACCCGCGAGGCGAGCGTCCCGGCCGCGATCATGGCGCTGGAGCGGCCGAGGCTAGTCATCCGATGCGTCCCTCTCCCCTGCGGGCGGGCCATCCGCGCCCTCCGCCGTCGCGGCATCCGCATCGGCGCCATCCGGCGTCGTGCCATCCGCCGTCGCGCGGTCGGCCATCCGCCGGCGGCGCCGGAGCACCGTGCGGATCACGCCGCCCACGACGAGCAGCACGATGATCGCGACGAGCACGGCGATGCCGATGCGCTCCCACTCGGCGCGCACGGTCACGTCCATGGTCTGCACGCCGCCGATCTGCTCGCCCGATGCCGTGAACAGCGAGACCGCGAGCTGCACCTCGCCGCTTCCGACGCGCGCCTCGACGGGGATCTCGACGCGCGGGTTGCTGCCCGCCGGCACCTGCACCTCGATGCGCTCCTGCACGTCGAGGCGCACGTTGTCGGGCTGCACCTCCAGCACGACCGTGATGGGCCACGCGAGGCTGTTGCGCACCCAGACCGGGAGCGGCGCCTCGGCGCTCAGCAGCTGCACCTGGTCGGACACCGTGACGCCGATGCCGTCGACGCGCTGAGCGGTCAGCTCGGCGTGCGCGCCGATGGCCTCGCGCCAGCGGTCGGGGTCGTCGGTCCATCCGACGCCGAGCAGCTGCAGGGCCTCGGCGCGCGCCTGGCCCGTGAGCAGCTCGGGCTCGTCGAGCGCCGACGCCATGTGCGCGAGGCCCGGCTCGGCGGCCGTGAAGGCCGAGACCGCCGCGGTGCGCTCCGGCTCCGGCGCGACCTCGGACACCGTGACGGGCTGCGCCTCGGCCTCGAGGACGTCGGTGAGCGGCACGGCCTCGACCGACGCATTGCGGGTGACGCTCTCGATGGCGTCGCGCAGGCTCTCCTCGGTGCGGATGGCCGTGGGCGCCTCCGCGTCGTCGGCCGGGTAGGCGGGGCGGTCGAGCGCCACGAGGAGCGGAGCTCCTCCGGTCTCGTGCGCCGCGAACCACAGCTCCGCGGAGGCCTCGACGAGATCGTCCTCGTGCGCGCTCTGGTCGAGCGCGGCGGCGCTGAGCACCTCGGAGATGGCCTCGTCGTACACGAGCGCGCCCTCGGCGCGCGCGGGCACGGCGGCTCCTTCTGCTCCCTCGGCGGTCGACGTCGAGGGGATGAGCGTGGTCGCTCCCTCCACGGCGAGAGCGGACACGACGTCGGGCCCCGCGGAGCCCTCGGCCGGCCAGTACACGCGCGCCGCCTCCTCGCCGATGGAGAGGAGCTCCTCGAGGGAGGGGTAGGCGGGCTCATCCGGCGCGGCGGGCTCCTCCTCCGCGGCGGGCGTGGCCGACGGCGTCGGCTCCGGTGCCGCGAAGTTCTCGCCGCTCTCGAACGCGCGCAGGCTCGTGGGCGCGAGCGGCGCCGTGAGGCCCGCCTGGATCTGCGGTGTCACGTCGGCGTCGCCGAACTGGAGGGCGAAGCGCTCGTTGGGCAGCTCCTCGAGCCGCTCGAGCCACTCGAGGGCGGCAGCGGGCGCTGCCGTGCCGAGCGCGCGGATCGCCGCCGGGATGGCCGGATCGACCGCGAGCACGGCCGTCGTGCCGGCGACGGCCTCGAGCGCCTGCGACAGCGCGCCGTCGGGGCCGGTCAGGGTGCCGATCTCGTCGGCGGTGAGGAGTCCCGCCGCGGTCGGCGGCGCGGTGATCGGGACGATGACCGAGACCGGCGCGCGCTCGCCGTCGGCGACCACGACGACGCTGCGGCCCTCGATCGCGGACGCGCCTGCGCCGAGCGTCGCGCGCAGCGGGTAGACGCCGGCTGCGAGGCCCTCGAGGCCGGCGACATCCGCCGCGACCGAGAGCTCCTCGGTCGCGCTCGCGCCTCCGCCGACCTCGTCGACCGGTGCGGTCTGGAGCGTCGCGAAGTCTCCGTCGGCGTCGCCCGACGTCAGCCAGGCGTCCAGCGCGGCGCGGTCGCCGAGTGCCGAGCGCGCGATGTCGAGGCGGAGCGTGCCCGCCGGCAGCGCCTCCGCGCCGGGGTTGGCGATCGTCGCCGTCGCGTTCAGGGCGGCACCGGCGCCGAGCACTCCCTGCTGCGCGGGGAGGAGCGAGAGAGCGGGCGCCTGGTCGTCGTCGCCGTCCGCGTCTGCGGGGACGCCGCCCCGCGCCTCCTGCCCGCTCTCCTTCGGAGCCGTCACGTGGCGGCGGGGCGCATCGGATGGCTCGGAGGTCGCATCGGGGACCGACGCGAGCGCGGGCTGGGCGCCCAGCAGCAGCGCGAGCAGGACCGCGGTCGGCGCGCCCAGACGTCGCAGACAGCTGCGTGCCTCGGCCGTGCGGCGGTGGGTCATGGACATCCTGCTCATCGGGTCGTGCGAGGGCGCACGGGACCGTTCAATCCTACGAACACGGCTGGGCGCGCCCTGCGAGGCGTGCCGCAGTGGTCACCGGGGGCGCAGCGAGCTCTCGCGGACGATGAGGCGCGTCGGCACGATCGTGCGGTCGGCCACGGCGTCGCCCGCGAGCAGCGCGAGGAGCAGGTCGACCGCGGTCGAGCCGAGCTCGTCGAAGTCCTGCGCCACCGTCGTGAGCGGCGGCCAGTAGTCCGCCGCGTCGACGACGTCGTCGAACCCGGCGACAGCGAGGTCGTCGCGCCCCGCTGCGTGGGCGGCGTGCAGGGCGCCGAGCGCCATCTGGTCGTTCGCCGCGAAGACCGCGGTGACCGCGGGGTCCGCGACGAGCTCCTCCGCGAGACCGCGGGCGGTCGCGGCCGTCCAGTCTCCGCGCAGAGGACGCGGCGCGGTCGCGCCCCTCGCCGCGAGGGCGGCGCGCCATCCGCGTTCGCGCTCGGCGGCGGCGAACGAGCCCGCGGGGCCGGCCAGGTGATGCACGGAGGCGTGCCCCTGCGCGAGGAGGTGCGCCGTGGCGCTCTCGGCGCCGCCGGCGTGATCCGACGAGATGACGGTGAACCGCTCGCTCGTGTCGGCGTCGACCGCGACGACGGGGAACCCGGGCTCCGCGGCCTCGTGGATGCTCGGTGTCGCCTCGTTGAGGACGACGGCGCCGTCGACGCCGTGGTCGGCGAGCGCCGCGAACGCCGTGTCGGCGCGCTCGGCGTCCTCCGAGAGCGTCACCACGAGGACGGCGTGGTCCCGGGCCGACGCGGCCTGCGTGACGGCCTCGAGCATGCGGGTGTTGCCGACCGAGGCCAGCGTGCGCACGACGACGCCGATCGTGCGGGTGCGGCCGGTCCGCAGGGCGCGCGCGGTGCGGTTCGGCCGGTAGCCGAGCTGGGCCATGGCCGCCTCGACCCGCGCGCGGGTCGCCGGGTCGACGCGAGGAGATCCGTTGGCGACGCGCGAGACGGTCTGGCCCGAGACCCCGGCGAGTCGGGCGACGTCGGCGGCCGACACCTGCGCCATGGGGTCTCCCTTCTCCTGCGACCCACTTTGCACTACCATCCATGTTGACGTCAACACGCGCGGCATCGCGCAGGAACGGAGGAGCCATGGTGGCACCGGGGACGACGCTGGGCGCCGGCGTGGTCAAGCGCGTCGCGCGTCTCGCCGACGGGCGCGAGCTCATCTACTACGACGACCCGGGCACGACGCTGCCCGAGGAGCGGCGCATCGACGAGCGCGAGCTCGGTCCGCGGCCCGAGACGGCGACGATGCGTCGCGACGTGCTCACGGGCGACTGGATCTCGGTCGCCGCCGCGCGCCAGAACCGGGCGTTCCTGCCGCCGGCCGAGCTCGACCCGCTCGCCCCGCAGACGCCGACGAACCCGTCGGAGGTGCCGAGCCTCTACGACGTCGCGGTCTTCGAGAACAAGTCGCCGTCGTTCGGCCCGGCACTCGACGTCGCCACGGGAGACGCCCCCGCCGCCGTCGACCCGCCGCTCGGCCTCGACGACCTCGACGCGCCGGGGCTCGGCCGCAGCCGCACGTCGGTCGGCCGCTGCGAGGTCGTGTGCTTCAGCCCCGAGCGCGAGGGCTCGTTCGGCACGCAGACGGAGACCCGGGCTCGGACCGTCATCGAGGCATGGGCAGACCGCACCGCCGCGCTCTCGGCCCTGCCGGGCATCCGCCAGGTCTTCCCGTTCGAGAACCGGGGCGAGCAGATCGGCGTGACGCTGCACCATCCCCACGGCCAGATCTACGCGTACCCCTACATCACGCCGCGCACGAAGCTCCTGCTGCAGGCCATCGAGCGCGAGGGCGCCGATCTGTTCGAGAGGATCATCGCCTTCGAGCAGCAGGGCCCCCGCGTCGTGCTCGAGGCCGAGCACTGGATCGCCTACGTGCCGTTCGCCGCGCGATGGCCCGTCGAGGTGCACCTCGCGCCGCGGCGCCACGCCCCCGACTTTGCCGCTCTCACGGACGCCGAGCGCGACGAGCTCGCCTCGGTGTACCTGCGTCTGCTGCAGGGCGTCGACCGTCTCTACGACACCCCCACGCCGTACATCGCGGCGTGGCATCAGGCGCCCGTCGACGTCGCGAGGGACACGGTGCGGCTGCACCTGCAGCTCACCTCGCCGCGTCGCGCGGCCGACAAGCTCAAGTACCTCGCCGGATCGGAGGCCGCCATGGGAGCGTGGATCGGGGATGTCCCGCCCGAGCAGACCGCAGAGCGACTGCGCGAGGCGGTGGGGGCATGACCGCGCAGCACGAGGCGATCGACCTGCTCCGCTCGCTCACAGGCGGAGAGCCGGTGGGCGTCTGGTCGGCGCCGGGGCGCGCCAACCTCATCGGGGAGCACACCGACTACAACGAGGGCTTCGTGCTCCCGTTCGCGATCGAGCACCGCACGTATGCCGCGGTCGGCATGCGAGGCGACCGCATTATCCGGGTCATCTCGACCCTCGACCGGGCCCCGTTCGAGCTGTCGATCGACGCGCTCGCGGCCACCTTCGACGGCGCAGCGGGTCACGCCGTGCAGAGCGGATCGGTGCCCGAGTGGGCCGCCTATCCCCTCGGCGTCGCCTGGGCCGCCCTCGCGGCGAGCGGGCGCAGCGCGTCGGACGTCGGCGGCCTCGACATCGCCCTCGCATCGGACGTGCCGGTCGGCGCGGGACTCTCCTCGTCGGCGGCGATCGAGGGGGCGACGGCGTCGGCACTCAGCGATCTGTGGGAGCTCGGGCTCGACGGCCTCTCGATCGCGAAGATCGGGCGGACGGCGGAGAACGAGGCGGTCGGCGCGCCGACGGGCATCATGGACCAGGTGTCGTCGACGCTCGGCCGGCCCGACGCCGCGACCTTCCTCGACTGCCGGACCCTCGCGACGGAGTCCGTCGACCTCGGCTTCGCCCGGGAGGGGCTCGCCCTGCTGGTCATCGACACCCAGGTCACGCACGCGCACTCGACGGGCGGCTATCGCGAGCGCCGGGCCTCGTGCGAGAAGGGCGCGGCCGACATGGGCGTGCCCTCGCTGCGCGACCTGTCGGTCGACGACCTCGCGCGCGCCGAGGAGACGCTCGACGAGGTGACCTTCCGCCGGGTGCGGCACATCGTGACGGAGAACCAGCGTGTGCTGGACACCGTCGCCACGCTGCGCTCGGCCGGGCCGCGGGCCATCGGCGACCTCCTCGTCGCGTCGCACGCGTCGATGCGGGACGACTTCGAGATCTCGGTCCCCGAGCTCGACACCGCCGTCGAGGCCGCGCTCGCGGCGGGTGCGATCGGCGCGCGCATGACCGGCGGCGGCTTCGGCGGCGCGGCGATCGCGCTCGTGGACGCCGATCGGGTCGACGTCGTCGCCGAGGCGGCCCGTGCGGCCTTCGCGGAACGCGGCTTCCGGGCGCCGCACACCTTCACGGTGACGCCGTCGGAGGGCGCGCGTCGCGACGCATAGCCAGCGCATAGGGAGAGGGGCAGATGCGATCGCATCTGCCCCTCTCCCTCTGCGCGCGGATGATCCGGGGGATCAGGAGGTGAGCTCGGGGGCCGTCAGCGTCTGGCTGCTGTCGTCCGAGCGCTGCACCTCGATCTTGCGCGGCTTCGCCTTCTCGCTGATCGGGATGAGCACGCTCATCACGCCGTTCTCGTAGGTCGCCGTGATGCGCTCGGTATCGATGCCCTGGCCGAGGTTCAGCTGACGCATGTACGCGCCCGTCGGCCGCTCGCGCGTGATCCACTTCACGCCCTCTTCGCTGCGGCCCGTCCGCTGCGCGCGGATGGTCAGGAGCTGGCCGTCGACATCGATGTCGACGCTTCCGGGATCGATGCCGGGAAGGTCGGCGCTCAGCACGTAGTGGTCTCCGTCGCGGTAGAGATCCATCGGCATGAGGCGGGGGCCCTGGCGGTCGAAGAGCTGCTCGGCCACCCGGTCGAACTCACGGAACGGATCGAAGAACATCGCCATCGTGATCGTCCTCCTCTGTTCGCTCGGCGCTGTTCGCAACATCACCTTGAGTCGTATCGACTCATGTTTCAAATTAGCACTCTCAGGGGGAGAGTGCTAAAAGTGCGCTGTGAGCTCCCTTCGAGCTCGCTCGGAGCGGCGCGGGGAAGCGGATGACACGAGCGCGCGGTTGAATGGTCGGGTGAGCCCGCACCCCGATCCCGCCCTGTGCCGCGACCTCGCCGCCGACCTCTCGGGCGCCCGGTTCCGATCCGAGGCGCTGCGCGCGATGTGGGGAGTCGAGGCCGATGACGCGATCGGGCGCGGGCTCCGCGCCCCCGCCCTCCGGGCCATCCGCGAGCGCGACGACGCGCTCGCCGTCCTCGCGCGGCTGCTCGTCTTCGGCGTCGGGCAGCCGCTCGCTGCGGTCGACGCCGCGCTCCCCCGGGTCGGCGCCAGCGGGCTCGTCGCACTCGGACTCGCCGCGGTCGACGCCGACGTGGTCGCGCCGCTCGCGGTCATCCGCCCCCAGTCCTTCCACGACGACCGCGGTCCGGGCGAGTGGCTGCTCGCGAGCGATCTCGACGAGATCGCCCTGGGCGGGGGCGCGCTCGCGGAGGATCACGTGCTCGGCGCGGGCGGAGCATCCCTCACGCTGGCCGGTCTGCAGCTTCCGACTGCCGTGCGGACGGTCCTCGACCTCGGCACGGGGTGCGGCATCCAGGCCCTGCGCGCCCGTCGCTTCGCCGACCGGGTCGTCGCGACGGACATCTCCCGGCGCGCCCTCCGCTTCGCGGAGCTGAATGCGGCGCTCGCGGGCGCGACGGGCATCGAGACGCGGGCCGGGTCGCTGTTCGACCCCGTCGCCGGGGAGGTGTTCGACCGCATCGTGTCGAATCCGCCGTTCGTCATCACGCCGCGGGTCACGGGCGTGCCCGCGTACGAGTACCGCGACGGCGGGCTCGTCGGCGATGCGCTCGTGCAGCAGGTCGTCGCGGGCGTCGGCCGCCACCTCGCTCCGGGCGGAACCGCGCAGTTCCTCGCGAACTGGGAGACGAAGGACGGCGTGCCCGGGCTCGACCGCATGCGCGCCTGGGTCGAGGCGTCCGACGTCGCTCTCGAGGCGTGGGTGATCGAGCGCGAGGAGCTCGACCCGATCGCCTACGCCGAGATGTGGATCCGCGACGGCGGCACGGCCCCCGGCAGCCCCGAGCACGACCGACTCCTCGACGCCTGGCTCGACGACTTCTCGGAGCGAGGCGTCACGGCGATCGGCTTCGGCTACGTGCTCCTGAGGAGGGCGGATGGCGCGCCGCGGCTCGCGCGCTATGAGCGCGTCACGCAGGCGATCCCGTCGGAGGGCGCGCTCGGAACGCACCTCGCGGCGGTGCTCGCGGCGCACGACCGCATCGCGCCCCTCGCCGACGCCGAGCTGCTCGCCCTGCACCTGCGGGCGGCGCCCGACGTCACCGAGTCCCGTCACCACCTGCCCGGCGCCGCGGACCCCAGCGTGATCGAGCTGCGTCAGGGCGGCGGCTTCGGGCGGTCCGTGCAGGCCGACCCGGCGCTCGCCGCGCTCGTCGGCGCGTGCGACGGGGAGCTTGCCCTGGGTCAGATCGTCGCGGCGCTCGCGCAGCTGCTCGAGACGGACGAGGACGCGCTGCGTGCGGGGCTCCTGCCCGCCGTCCGCGAGCTCGTCCTCGACGGCTTCCTCGCCCCCGCCTGACCCCGCCCCCGGCCCCGTGGGCCGCGCCCGGCCCCCGGGCCGCCGGGCCCCCCGCCCCGCCCCCCGGGTCCGTGAGACTAGCGCTCGTCGCCGAGACCAGTGCACCGGGCGCTGGTCTCGACGACGGACGCTAGTCTCGAGGGCCGCCCTGCAACCGCCCGGTACCCTGGAAGCCATGCTCAACATGGCCGCCGGTCTCGCGCGCCTCGGCGACCTCGCGGCGTCGCCCGTGGTCGCGACCCTCGCGCAGGCGTTCGCCGATGCGGGCCACGACCTCGCGGTCGTCGGCGGACCCGTGCGCGACGCCCTCCTCGGGCGGACGACGAACGACCTCGACTTCACGACCGACGCGCGCCCCGACGACATCCTGCGGATCGTCACGCCGGTGTCCTCCGCGCAGTGGGACATCGGCCGGGCGTTCGGCACGATCGGCGCGCGCGTGCAGGGCGAGCAGGTCGAGATCACGACCTACCGGGCCGACAGCTACGACGGCGAGACGCGCAAGCCGACCGTCGAGTTCGGCGACACCCTCGAGGCCGACCTCACGCGACGCGACTTCACGGTGAACGCGATGGCCCTGCGCGTCCCCGACGTGCGGCTCGTCGACCCGACCGGCGGCGTGGAGGACCTCGTCGCGGGCGTCCTGCGCACGCCGATCGATCCGCGGGTCAGCTTCGGAGACGACCCGCTGCGCATGCTGCGCGCCGCCCGCTTCTCAGCGCAGCTCGGCTTCGCGATCGAGGAGGGCACGCTCGCGGCGATCGCCGACCTGCGCGAGACGCTCGCGATCGTGAGCCCCGAGCGCGTCCAGGGCGAGCTGACCCGCCTCCTCCAGACCGACGACCCCGTGCGCGGGCTGCGCGTCCTCGTCGAGACGGGCCTCATCGACCAGTTCCTCCCCGAGATCCCCGCGCTGCGCCTCGAGGTCGACGAGCACCACCACCACAAGGACGTCTACGAGCACTCCCTCACCGTGCTCGCGCAGGCCATCGAGCACGAGCGCGCGCGCCATCCGGACGCCGAGCCCGATGTGAAGCTGCGCCTCGCCGCCCTCCTGCACGACATCGGCAAGCCGCACACCCGCAAGCTCGAGCCCGGCGGAGCCGTCTCGTTCCACCACCACGACCTCGTCGGCGCGCGGATGGCGAAGAAGCGGCTGCAGGCGCTGCGCTACGACGGCGAGACGATCGGCTCGGTCTCGAAGCTCATCGAGCTGCATCTGCGCTTCTTCGGCTACGCCGAGGGGGCGTGGACGGATTCCGCTGTGCGCCGCTACGTGCGCGACGCGGGCGACGAGCTCGAGCGCCTGCACATCCTCACCCGCGCCGACGTCACGACGCGCAACCGCCGCAAGGCCGCGCGTCTCGCGCACGCGTACGACGACATCGAGGCGCGCATCGCGGCTCTCCGCGAGCAGGAGGAGCTCGACGCCATCCGCCCCGACCTCGACGGGAACGAGATCCAGCGGATCCTCGACGTGGGCCCGGGCCCGGTGGTCGGCCAGGCGTACCGGTTCCTGCTCGACCTGCGCCTGGATGAGGGCGCGCTGGGCCCCGAGGAGGCCGAGCGACGGCTGCGCGCGTGGTGGGCCGAGCAGGGCTGAGTCGCGTCGGCACGCCTCACAGTCAGCTCCAAACTGGTGCAATAGGCTCGGGAAGACTTCCCCCAGGCCGCATGGCGCCGCCACGAACTGCACTGTGAGGCATCCGTGACCACTTCCGCGTCCGACCGACTGACCATCCTGCTCGGGTGCGACACGTTCTCGCCCGACATCAACGGGGCGGCCCGGTTCGCGGAGCGCCTCGCCGCGGGTCTCGTCCAGCGCGGACACGACGTGCACGTGAGCGCGCCGAACACGGCGTGGAAGCGCACGGCGCCGCGCACCGAGGTCATCGAGGGCCAGCCGATGACCCTGCACCGGCTGCCGTCGGTGCACCTGTGGTGGCACGAGTGGCTCCGATTCGTGTGGCCGTGGCGCTCGAAGCACTACGCGCGCCAGGTCCTCGACGCCGTGAAGCCCGACGTCGTGCACATCCAGTCGCACATCGTCATCGGCCGCGGCCTCGCCCGCGAGGCGCGCAAGCGCGGCATCCCCGTGATCGCCACGAACCACGTGATGCCCGAGAACATCGTCGACTCGACGAAGCTGCCGCCCGCCCTCAACCGCCTCCTCGTCAAGCTCGCGTGGGACGACGCCAAGCGCACGTTCGACCTCACCGCGGCGGTCACGACCCCGACGCGCAAGGCCGCCGACTTCCTCGAGGCGACGATCGACATCGCCGGCGTCATCCCCATCAGCTGCGGCATCGACAAGTCGCAGTACACGGCCGACCTCTCTCCCCGCACGGAGAACCGCGTCGTGTTCGTGGGGCGCATCACGACCGAGAAGCACGTGGACGTGCTCCTCCGCGCGATCGCGCGTCTCGATCCCGCCCTCGACGTCAAGCTCGACCTCGTCGGCGACGGCGACCAGCGCCCGCTGCTCGAGCGGCTCGCCGACGAGCTGGGGATCGCCGACCGCGTGACGTTCTTCGGCCACACGACCGACGAGGTGCTGCGCGACGCGCTCACGCGCGCCTCGGTGTTCGCGATCGCCTCGATCGCCGAGCTGCAGTCGATCGCCACCATGGAGGCCATGGCGTCCGGTCTGCCCGTCGTGGCGGCGAACGCGGTCGCACTCCCGCACCTCGTGCACGAGGGCGAGAACGGCTATCTCTTCGAGCCGGGCGACGTCGACGCGCTCGCGGCGCGGCTGACGGATGTGCTCACCGCGGCTCCCGAGGAGCGCGAGCGCATGCAGAGGGCATCCCTGCGGATGGTCGAGGCCCACGACATCACGCGCACGCTCGACACGTTCGAGGCGCTGTACCGGGGCGAAGCGCTCCCCGCCTGACGCCGTGCACATCGTCATCTTCGGCGACCAGCACGTCGAGACGCTGGGCGGGGCGCAGGTCTCGACGCGGCTGCAGCGCAGCTTCCTCGAGCGGGCGGGTCACGTCGTCACCGTCGTCGCGCCCCGGCGCTGGTCGCGCGACCCCGTGAACCGCGACGACCCCGCCTACCTCGACCTGCCGTCCGTGCCCGTCACGTGGGACCGCGAGTACTCGTTCGCCTGGCCGGGTGCCTCGGCCGACGCGTTCATCGACCGCGCGCTGACCCGCCGGGTCGCCCAGGGCACGCCGCTGCCCGACCTCGTGCACGTCCAGGCCGACTTCTGGGGCGCGTTCCTGGGGCATCGCCTCGCGCGGCGGCTCCGGGTTCCGGTCGTGCACACCATGCACAACCGGGTCGACGTCGGCATCGAGGCGACCGCGCCCTTCCCGGGTCTCGTCCTCCGGGCGCTCAACGCGTGGCGACGACGTGCCCTGCCCGGCTCAGGACCGGGCGACGACGGATGGGCGTACCTGCGCGGCCTCGCGCGCGGTGCGTCGGCGGTGACGGCGCCGTCGCGCCACTTCGCGCGGCGGCTCGAGGAGCACGGGGTCTTCGCGCCCGTCGACGTCGTGTGGAACGGCATCGACGACGACGTCCGCGCGCGCGTGCTGCAGGCCGCCCCGATCCTCCGTGCCCCCGGGCGTCCGCGCTTCGTGTGGCTCGGGCGCATGTCGCCCGAGAAGCGGCTCCTCCCCGCGCTCGAGGCCTTCGCCGACGCCGGCGTGCGCGCCGAGCTGGATGTCATCGGCGGGGGCTTCGAGCTCGAGAAGGCGCGGCGACTCGTGGCGCAGCGGGGGCTCGGCGACCGCGTGCGGTTCGCCGGCCGGCTCCCCTACGAGCAGACTCTCGCGCGCATCGCAGCCGCCGACGCCCTCATCCAGACCTCGATCGGCTTCGAGACCCAGGGCATGACCCCGTTCGAGGCGGCGACCCTCGGCACGCCGTCGATCATCAGCGACCCCGACATCGCGGGCGAGTTCGACGGCGGCATCTGGGGGGTGCCCGCGCCCGACGACGAGCCGAGCCGGATCGCGGCGCTCGCCGCGGCCATCCGCACCGCCGCCGACGACATCGCGGCCGGCACCGCGCCCGTCCCGACCGAGCGCGTCGCCTACGAGTTCCTGCAGTCGTCGCGCACGGCGGCGATGGTCGAGGTCTACGAGCGCGTCCTCGGCCGCTGACTCATCCCTGCACGGGGTTCACGCCGACCGTGTGCGCACGCGCCGCGTCGGCTTCGGATCCGTCCGAGGGCGCGCCGCCGCCCGGGAGCACCGCCGCGGCGACGGCGGCTCCCGCGGCGACCACAAGGGCGGTGACGATGGCGACGACGAGCATGGCAGGAACGCTACGGTTGTGCGATTCCTGCCGCGAGTGGCAGGATGGCCACAGATCGTCGCATTTCTGCCAACCGGAGCGCTCATGAAGACCGTCGCGTGCATCGTCCAGGAGGGGTTCGCCCCGTTCGAGTTCGGGCTGGCGTGCGAGGCGTTCGGCCTCGACCGCAGCGCCGACGGCGTGCCGAGCTTCGACTTCCGTCTCGTCTCCCCGACACCCGGTCTCGTGGCATCCAACCTCGGGTTCTCGATCACGGTCGACGCCGACCTGTCCTTCGCCGACGAGGCCGACCTCGTCGTCGTCACCCCGATCCCCCGGTCGTCGTGGGGCGCGGTCGACGAGCGCGTGTGCGAGGTCATCCGTCGCGCCGTCGCACGCGGAGCGTGGGTGCTCACCGTCTGCAGCGGCTCGTTCGTCGTCGCGGCTTCGGGCGTGCTCGACGGGCGCAGGGCGACGACGCACTGGATGTACGCCGACACGATGCGGCGCATGTACCCGCGCATCGAGGTCGACCCCGACGTCCTCTTCGTGCAGGAGGGCCGCATCATCACGAGCGCGGGCACGGCGGCGGGTCTCGATGCCTGTCTGCACCTCCTTCGACAGGAGATCGGGGCCGAGCTCACGAACCAGATCGCGCGGCGGATGGTCGTCCCGCCGCAGCGCGACGGCGGCCAGGCCCAGTTCATCCTGAACCCGCTGCCGGCGGAGGCGAGCTTGTCGCTCGCGCCGGTCGCCGACTGGGCTCTCGAGAACCTCCACCGCGAGCTGCCCGTCGACGAGCTCGCGCACCGTGCGCACATGTCGCCGCGCACGTTCGCGCGGCGGTTCAAGGCCGATTTCGGCACGACGCCGGCCGCATGGCTCGCGCGCCAGCGGGTCATCCAGGCGCAGCGCCTGCTCGAGCGGACGGACTGGGGGCTCGACCGCATCGCGGCCGACTGCGGCTTCGGCTCGGCCGCGGTGCTGCGCCAGAACTTCTCGCGCGTGCTCGGGATCTCGCCGGCCGCGTATCGCGCGCGCTTCGCGTGCCCCGAGATGGCAGACGGCGACGAGCGGATGGCCGCAGGGGCCGATCCGCTCGTCGCCGCGTAGCGCGGGGCGTCAGCTCGCGATCGAGATGATGCCGGTCAGGGCGAGCGTGATGAGGGTCGTCCAGCCGACGATCGCGATGCCCTGCCAGAAGAGGATGCGCGCGCGGCCCACGCCGGCGGCGGCGAGCATCGTCGCGGTGAACTGCGTCGGCAGGAGGAGCGGGCCGAGGAGGCTCACGCCAGGGACGCCGTAGCGCACGAGCGCCCGCTGGAACTTCTCCCTGCGGGGCGACGCAGCGGGGGCCGCGGCGGCGGTGCCGCCCTCAGCGATCGCGCCGCCGCCCGCGGCCACCGCCACGCGCTCGCGGTGCCGCGTCACGATCGCGCGTCGGGTGCCCGAGCCGAGGAGCACGAGCGCGGCGACGCAGAGGAAGTTGCCGATCGCGCCGGCTGCGGCGGCGATCGCCGGGTGGATGCCGCCGATGATGCCGATCGCCGCGGCGCCCTCGCCCTCGATGAACGGGACGGCGCCCGCGACGGCGACGATGAGCGGCTGGACGAGCTCCGGGACCTGGGCGACGAGGTTCTGGAAGGTCTCGATGAGGTTCATGCTGTGCTCCTGTCGGCTGTGCTGCGGAGGGGTCTCTCCGGCGATGTCTCCACTCCATCGCGCCGTGGTCGATCGCGGCAGTGCCGAGGTGTCACCGGAGTGCGGGAGAGCTGCACGCGCAGGGGGTGACATCTGTCACGGCCGTACTGTGGTGAGAGTGAAGGCGACATCGGGGGACGCCCGTCCGGGCGCGATCGATCTGACGCGCGGCATCACCGCGACATGGTGGTACACGATCAGCGCGGTGATCTTCTTCGAGGCCGTGATCGCCCTGCTCTGGACGACGACCTGGACCGTCGCGAGCGGGGCTGCATGGCAGGGTCTCCTCGCCGGAGCCGTCGGCGTCGTGTGGGTCGCGTGCACCGTGCCCCTCCTCCTCGTGCACCGGTCGCGCAGCGAGTCGGATCCGCTCGTGGCGAAGCGCCTCGTGCCGGTCGTGCTCGTCGCGGCCGCAGCGGGCGCGGTCCTCGGCGTCCTGACGCGCAGCTGGCTCCTCGGCCTCCTGCTCCCCGCGCACGCCGTGGTCCTGCTCAACTGGTCTCGCGGGGTCCGCCTGCGCCTCGTCATGGCGCTGACGGCCGCGCTCGCGGCGGCATGGTGGGTCGACGCTCGCGGCGGCGGGGGCATCCTCGCGGTCGAGGGGGCGCCGATGCTCGCGGCCTTCTGCGTCATGCTGCCGGGCATGGCCGTCCTGTCGCTGTGGTGGTGGGATGTGCTCGTCGCGCTCGACCGCGCGCGCGTCGCGGAGTCGCGGCTCGCGGCGACGCAGGAGCGGCTCCGGGTCGCGACCGACGTGCACGACCTCCAGGGGCACCACCTCCAGGTGATCGCGCTGCAGCTCGAGCTGGCCGAGAAGCTCATGGACCGCGGCGAGACCGGCGCGGCGCTCGAGCAGGTGCGGGCCGCGCGGGTGAGCGTCGCGGATGCCACCCAGGGCACGCGCGACCTCGCGACGCGCTTCCGGTCGGCGCCGCTGTCGGATGAGCTCGCCAACGCGCGCGACCTCCTGCAGGCCGCGGGAGTCGCGGCGGCGCTCGAGATGCCCGCGGATGCCGACGAGGCGCCCGGTGCCGTGCTCGGGCCCGTCATCAGGGAGACCACGACCAACGTCCTGCGGCACGGCGGGGGCCGGATGGCGCGCCTCTCGCTCGCGCGCGTCGACGGCGCATGGCGCTACGAGATCGCGAACGACCGCGCAGGGGCCGCCGAGGCGCGCGACGGCGCCGGCCTCGAGGGGATCGGACGCCGTGTCGCCGAGGTCGGCGGGCGCCTCGACGTCCGGCGGGACCCGGACGCGTTCGCCGTCGTGGTGGAGGTTCCCGAGGAGGTCGTCCGATGATCCGCGTGCTGCTCGCCGACGACGAGGCGATGATCCGCTCCGCGCTCGCGGCGCTCCTGCGCCTCGAGGACGACATCGAGGTCGTGGCCGAGTGCGCCGACGGCTCCGAGGCGGTCGCGGAGGCGCTGCGCGTCGAGCCGGACGTCTGCCTCCTCGACCTCGAGATGCCGGGTCTGGATGGCGTCGAGGTCGCCGCGCAGCTGAGCCGGCGCATCGCGACGCGCTGCGTGGTCGTCACGCGCCATGCGCGGCCCGGGGTGCTGCGCCGGGCGCTCTCCTCGGGCGTCGCGGGGTTCCTGCCGAAGTCGCGCGGCGCGGGCGAGGTGGCCCAGGTCATCCGGCGGGTCGCGGCCGGCGGCCGGTACGTCGACCCGGAGATCGCCGCCGACGCCCTCGCGGACGAGCGCTGCCCGCTCACCCCACGCGAGCTCGACGTGCTGCGCGTGGGACGACGCGGCGAGACCACGGGGCAGATCGCGCGCTCGCTGTCTCTCGCGCCCGGCACGGTGCGGAACCACATCTCGGTGATCCTCGGCAAGCTCGGGGTCGAGACACGGCAGCAGGCCGTGCTCATGGCCGAGGAGAGCGGCTGGATCTGAGCCGCGCCCTTCCCCGCGGGTCGCGCGGCTGATAAACTTGAGTCGCTTCGACTCAGGTTTAGAGTCACCGTGACTCAGGGAGGACAGGAATGCAGGCGAACCAGATGCCGCAGCAGGAGGAGCAGCAGAGCGCCCTCGAGCAGTTCGGCATCAACCTCACCGAGCGCGCCAAGCAGGGCAAGCTCGACCCCGTGATCGGCCGTGACAGCGAGATCCGCCGGGTGAGCCAGGTGCTCACGCGGCGCACGAAGAACAACCCCGTGCTGATCGGCGAGCCCGGTGTCGGCAAGACCGCGGTCGTCGAGGGGCTCGCCCAGCGGATCGTCGCCGGCGACGTCGCCGAGAGCCTCAAGGGCAAGGAGCTCATCGCCCTCGACATCTCCGCCCTCGTCGCGGGCGCGATGTACCGCGGCCAGTTCGAGGAGCGCCTCAAGAAGGTGCTCCAGGAGATCACGGAGTCCGAGGGCCGCGTCATCACGTTCATCGACGAGCTGCACGTGCTCATGGGCGCGGGCGGCGGCGAGGGGTCGGTGGCCGCGGCGAACATGCTGAAGCCGATGCTCGCCCGCGGCGAGCTGCGCATGATCGGCGCGACGACGCTCAACGAGTACCGCGAGTTCATCGAGAAGGACGCCGCTCTCGAGCGCCGCTTCCAGCAGGTCTACGTGGGCGAGCCGAGCGTCGAGGACACCGTCGCCATCCTCCGCGGTCTCAAGGAGCGCTACGAGGCGCACCACAAGGTCGCGATCTCGGATGGCGCGCTCGTCGCGGCTGCGGGGATGTCGCACCGGTACATCCCGAGCCGGCAGCTGCCCGACAAGGCCATCGACCTCATCGACGAGGCCGCGTCGCGGCTGCGCATGGAGATCGACTCCGCGCCGCTCGAGATCGACGAGCTGCGCCGGCACGTCGACCGCCTGAAGCTCGAGGAGCTCGCCCTCAAGAAGGAGAAGGACGCCGCGTCGAAGGACCGGCTCGAGAAGCTCCGCGAGACCCTCCGCGAGGAGGAGGCGCACCTGAAGGGGCTGCAGGAGCGCTGGGAGGCCGAGCGCGCGTCGCTCAACCGCGTCGGCGACCTCAAGACCCGGCTCGACGCCGCACGCAGCGAGGCCGAGCGCGCGCAGCGCGAGGGCAACCTCGAGCGCGCGTCGCGCCTGCTCTACGGCGAGATCCCGGGTCTCGAGCGCGAGCTCGCGGATGCCGAGAAGGCCGAGCGCAGCGACGAGCGGATGGTCGGTGACCAGGTGACCGACGCCGACATCGCGTCGGTCATCGCGGCATGGACGGGCATCCCCGTCGGGCGCCTGCTGCAGGGCGAGACGGAGAAGCTGCTCCACCTCGAGTCCGAGCTCGGCAGGCGGCTCATCGGTCAGAAGGAGGCCGTGAAGGCCGTGTCGGATGCCGTCCGCCGCTCGCGTGCGGGCATCAGCGACCCGAACCGGCCCACGGGGTCGTTCCTGTTCCTCGGCCCCACGGGCGTGGGCAAGACCGAGCTTGCGAAGGCGCTCGCCGAGTTCCTCTTCGACGACGAGCACGCCATGGTGCGCATCGACATGTCGGAGTACGGCGAGAAGCACTCCGTCTCGCGCCTCGTCGGCGCCCCTCCGGGCTACATCGGCTACGAGCAGGGCGGGCAGCTCACCGAGGCGGTGCGTCGGCGACCCTACAGCGTTGTGCTGCTCGACGAGGTCGAGAAGGCCCACCCCGAGGTCTTCGACGTGCTCCTGCAGGTCATGGACGACGGGCGGCTGACGGATGGCCAGGGCCGCACGGTCGACTTCAAGAACGTCATCCTCATCCTGACCTCGAACCTGGGATCGCCGATCCTCATCGATCCGACGATCTCGGCCGAGGCCAAGCGCGAGCAGGTGATGCTCCTCGTGCGGCAGGCGTTCAAGCCCGAGTTCGTGAACCGCCTCGACGACATCGTGATGTTCCAGGCCCTCAGCCAGGACGACCTCGCGCAGATCGTCGAGCTGCAGGTCGACGCGCTGCAGGAGCGGCTGGGCGATCGCCGGCTCACACTCGCGGTGACGCCGGATGCCCGCGCCTGGCTCTCCGAGCGCGGCTATGACCCCGTGTACGGGGCGCGGCCGCTGCGCCGCCTCATCCAGCAGGAGATCCAGGACCGCCTCGCCATGGCCATCCTGTCGGGCGGCGTGCATGACGGCGACACGGTGCGCGTCGACGTCGACGCAGCCGGAGACCATCTCGCCCTCGTGAGCGAGGGCCAGTAGGCCCGGCCGAACGCACGGAGCCGGCCCCGGGAGGATTCCCGGGGCCGGCTCCGTGCGCTCGTCAGGTCAGCGCGCGTCGACGATGACCGTCTCGGCGAGCGGACGGCGCTCGCGCGGCGCGGTCTCGCGCTCGCGGAGCGCCTCGGGGAGGGCGTCGACGTCGCCGAGCTCGCCGAGCGCGACCACGGTCGTCGGGGCGAAGCGCGCGTCGAGCGCGAAGCGCTCGCGGACGACCTCGGGGTCGAAGCCGCTCATCTGGTGGACGACGAGGCCGTCGTGGTGGGCCTGCACCGAGAGGTGCGCGACGGCCTGGCCCAGGTCGTAGACCGCGTGCGAGTTCGCGCGGCCCTCCTCGTTCGCCGTCTCGGCGACCGCGACGATGAGGACGGCGGCGTTCGCAGCCCAGAGCTGGTTGAACTCGACGAGCGACTCGACGACGGCCGCGTGCTCCGCCGTCCCGCGGCGCGCGACGATGAACCGCCAGGGCTGCACGTTGTAGGCCGACGGGCTCCAGCGGGCGGCCTCGAGGGCGCTCGCGAGCTTGGCCTCGTCGACGGCGCCGGTCGCGTCGTAGGCGCGCGGGCTCCAGCGGTCGGCGAGGACATCGAGGACGGGGTGGTCGGTGGCCGCGGTGCGGTCGAGGGTCGTGGCGCCCATGGCGTGCTCCTTGCTGGTCGGTGGACTCGGTGGGCGCCGTTGCCCGATGGGAGAGGGAACCTCCGCGGGGACGATTGTATTCCGGCGCATGCTCTTCGCCGCGAGCCGACGCAACACGCGGAAACGCGAGACGCCGCCGCCCGCGAGGGCGACGGCGTCTCGCGCGTCGGGCTCAGCCCTTCAGGGCGTCCTTGAGCTTGACGCGCGCGCCCATCCGCAGCAGCGAGTTCTCGTAGATCTTGGCGCCGAGTGCGATCACGAGCACGCACGAGCCGAGCAGCACGACGAGCGAGAGGAGCGGTTCCCACCACTGCGCCTCGTTGAAGAAGAGGCGCAGCGGCATCCCGACCGCGGCCGAGAACGGCACGTACGACAGGATCGTCATGACGAGGGGGTTGTCGCCGAGGAAGATGACGAGGAAGTACGGGATCATCGTCAGATACATCACTGGAGCGAGGGTCGGCCCCGAGTCCTCCTGGCGGGAGACGAGGGAGCCTGCAGCGGCGAACAGCGCCGCGAGCAGGATGAAGCCGAAGAGGAAGAACACGGCGAACCAGACCAGGGGCGCACCGAGCCCCTGGAGGAACTCCGTCTGCCCCGTCACGATGAGGCCGACGACGGCGACCGCGATGAGCACCACGATCTGCGCGAGGGCGAGGATGGTGTTGCCGAGAACCTTCCCCGCGAGCAGGACGCGGGCCGGGATCGCCGAGATGAGGATCTCGACGACGCGGGTCTGCTTCTCCTCGATCACGCTCTGCGTGATGGGCGTGCCGAACGACATCGCGGCCATGAAGAAGACCATGCCGAACACGATCCCGAGGATGTAGCGCAGGGGGCCCTCCTCCCCCGCTCCCGCATCCAGCAGCTCGACCGTCGGCGACAGCGACAGCGCCGCGATGACCGACGCCGGCGCCTCGCTCTGCGCGATGACGGTGACGCCGGTCGGCGACGCGTCGTCCTGCACGGCGGCCGCATCCACCTCGCCCGCCGCGACGAGCTGCTCGGCCTCGGCTCGATCGTCGACCTCGATGACCTCGAGGGCGTCCGCCGCGCTCAGCTGCGCCGCCACGGCCTGCGTCGCGGCGACCGGCGTCGTGCCCCCTCCTGCGGCCGAGAAGCCCATCCACAGCACCGCCGCGAGGGCGCCGAGCACGAGGATGGCGGTCGAGATGAGGAACGCCTTGCTGCGCAGCTTCGCGGCGAGCTCGCGCTCGGCGACGAGCCACACGCTCTGCGCGGTCGTGGGGGCGGGCGCCGGGGTGCGGTGCGTCGACCGCACGCTCGTGGGGGTGCTCACTGGATGACCTCCTTGAAGATCTGGGAGAGCGAGGGGTGCTGGGGCGCGAAGCTCGCGACCGCCCCGAGGTCGACGGCCTTGCGCAGCACGCGCTGCGCCGTGTCGTCGGAGTCGACGTCGAAGACCGCGAAGCCGCCCGCGAAGTCGACCACCTGCACGCCGGGCTCGCCGCGGAGCCAGCCGGCATCGCCATCCGACACGAGCTCGTAGCGGTTCGTCGCGTGCTGCTCGCGGAGGGCGTCCCGCCCGCCGGCCGCGCGGATGGTGCCGCCCGCGATGATGACCAGGTCGTCGCACAGGCGCTCGACGACGTCGAGCTGATGCGACGAGAACAGCACGGAGACGCCGTCGGCCGCGCGCTGCTGCAGGACCGACGCGACGGTCTCGACCGCGAGCGGATCGAGCCCCGAGAAGGGCTCGTCGAGGATGAGCACGCGCGGCTCGTGCACGAGCGACGCGGCGATCTGCGCGCGCTGCTGGTTGCCGAGCGAGAGGGTCTCGACGTTGTCGCCCAGGCGCTCGGCGAGGCCGAGCTGCTCGAGCAGCTCGGTGGCCCTGCGGGTGGCCTCCGCCCTGCCGAAGCCGTGCAGGCGGGCGAGGTAGACGATGTGGTCGAGGACCTTCATCTTGGGGTACAGGCCCCGCTCCTCGGGCATGTAGCCGAAGTTGCGGCGCTCCTCCGGCGTGAGCGGCGCGCCGTCGAGCGTGACCTCTCCCCCGTCGCGGGCGAGCAGGCCGAGGACGATCCGCATCGTCGTCGTCTTGCCCGCGCCGTTGCCGCCGACGAAGCCCGTGAGGCGGCCGGGCGCGACGTCGAACGAGACGTCGTCGAGCACCTGCCGCTCGCCGTATCGCTTGGTGATCCCGCGCAGTCTCAGCATCCGCGCTCCCTTCCTCATCGTGTGCTTCACACGCTACGGACGGGCGCGGAGGCGCGCGTCCCCCGCGGGGAGGAACGCGCGCCTCCGTCGCGCGGGGGAGCCGCCTCCCGCGCGAGGCGTCAGGTCAGCCCATGCCGGTGCGCGTATACGACGGCGGCGACACGGTCGCGCGCACCGAGCTTCAGCAGCAGGTTCGACACGTGGGTCTTGACGGTCGCCTCGCCGATGTAGAGCTCGCGCGCGATCTCGCTGTTGCTCATGGCGCGCGCGAGCAGCCGCAGCACCTCGAGCTCGCGCTCCGTGAGACCCGCCGCAGACGGGTCCGCAGGGCTCGCGGGCGCGGCAGGGGCGGACGCCGCGTGCCGCTCGATGACGCGCCGCGTCACCTCGGGAGCGAGCAGCGCGTCGCCCGCGGCGACGACCCGCACGGCGCCCACGAGCTCCTCGGGCCCCGCATTCTTGAGGAGGAATCCACTGGCACCGGCGTCGAGCGCGGAGAAGAGGTAGTCGTCGCGGTCGAAGGTCGTCACGATGACGACCTGAGCCGCCGTTCCGGCCGCGACGATGCGGCGCGTGGCCTCGATGCCGTCCATGTCGGGCATCTGGACATCCATGCAGACGACGTCGGGGCGCAGCTCGGCCGCGCGGGCGACCGCCTCCTCCCCCGTGGCCGCCTCCCCCGCGACGTCGATCCCCGACGCCTCGAGGATCATCCGGAAGCCGGCGCGCATCGTGGCGTGATCGTCGACGAGCAGGACGCGGATGGGCGAGGTCATGACGAATCCTCCTCTGCGGTGACGGGCGAGGCCAGTGGCACGGTCACGCGCACGAGGTAGCCGCCCTGCTCGCGCGGTCGGAGCTCGAGCTGGCCGCCCGAGGCGATCGCGCGCTCGCGCATCCCCAGCTGGCCGAGGCCTGGACGCGCATCGAGCGCGACGCGGCCGGTGTTGACGACCTCGAGCTCGACGGCCTCCGGGGTGTAGCGCACGCGCATCTCGGCGCGGGCGTCGGGGCCGCCGTGCCGACGGGCGTTGGTGAGCGCCTCCTGTGCGATGCGGTACAGGTTGACCTGCACGAGGTCGGGGACGGGCACCGGGTCGCCCACGACGACGTGCCGCGTGGGCGTCCCCGACGCGGTCATCACCTCCGCGAGGGCGGGCAGCCCCTCGAGGGTGAGCGTCGACGGCGCGCCGACCGCGAAGTCGGGATCGCCGTCGAGCGACCGGAGGGTGTCGAGGAGGTGGCGGAGCTCCGCGATCGCCGAGCGCGCCGACTGCTCGACGACCGAGAGGGCGCGGCGCGCCGCCTCCGGGTCCCGCTCGATCACGGTGCGGGCGGCCCCCGCCTGCACCCCCATGGCCGAGACGTGGTGGGCGACGACGTCGTGCAGCTCGCGCGCGATCCGCACGCGGTCGAGGGCGACCGCCTGGGCCGCGGTGAGCTCGCGCTCCTCCTCGAGCTCGCGCGTGCGCCGCTGCAGCACAGCGCGGTCGCGCGCGGCGGCATATGCCCGATTGCCCATATAGTAGGCGCCGCCGAAGTACGCGGCGTTGATGAGCCACATGAGCAGCATGTAGGCGATGTACGGGGAGAGCCCGCCCGGGAAGTTCTCCTGGAGCGCTTCGGTGTCGGTCGCGCCGACGAACGTCGTGACGAGCAGCCACACGAACATGCCGACGATGATGACGACGCGCGCGAGCGCGGCCCGGCGTCGATCGTCGACCCAGGCGCCGATCGTGAACATGCCGATGAACATCGTCACCTGGCTGACGTAGATCTCCGGAACCTGGAACGACGTGGCCACGAAGTACGCAGTGCAGATGACGGCCGCGACCGTGACGGGAAACCGTCGGCGCAGCGCGAGCGGCAGGGTCATGAACACGCTCGCGAGGAGCGACCAGCCGGCGTTCTCGGGCTCCGTGAGGTACGCGCCGGAGACGGCGGTCAGGGCGATGCTCACGATGGCCGCGCCGAAGAGCGCGACCGCGAGGATCGCGTCCTTGCGCAGGTCCCGTGGCGTGACGCGCCGATTCAGCGGCTCTGATTCGTCGATCTCCGCCTCGGGCTCGGCGGGCGCGGTCGTGGCGGTCATCCCTCCACCGTAGGCATTCTGCGCCGTCCCGACATCCGTCGCGAGACGGACGAACTTGCTCTTGACAAGCGTGCTTGCTTTTAACAAGCTGGTGCCGTGCCGCACAGAGGCGGCGCGAGACAGACCAGAGCGATACGCGAGGAGCACACCGTCATGGCCACTCACATCTTCGTCAACCTGCCCGTCACCGACCTCGACCGCGCGAAGGCGTTCTACGAGTCGCTCGGGACGACGATCGTCCCCGAGTTCACCGACGAGAACGCCGCGTGCGTGAAGTGGGACGAGAACGTCTTCTTCATGGTCCTCAAGAAGGAGTACTTCGCGACCTTCACGTCGAAGTCGGTCGTGCTCGGCTCGGAGGGCGCGCAGGTCATCACCGCGCTCAGCCGCGACTCCCGCGAGGACGTCGACGCGATCCGCGCGAAGATCCTCGAGGCCGGCGGATCGGAGAACAAGGATCCCCAGGACTACGGCTTCATGTACTCCGTGAGCATGGCCGACCCGGACGGCAACATCATCGAGTTCCTGTGGATGGACCCGGTGGCGGCGGAGAAGGGCCCCGAGGCCTTCTTCGCCGAGCAGGGAGCCTGATCGCTTGGCAGCACGCAGCTACGGGCAGTACTGCGGCGTGACGACGGCCGTCGAGCTGGTCGGGGAGAGGTGGGCGCTGCTCATCATCCGCGACCTGCTCGTCGGCCCTCGGCGCTACACCGATCTCAAGCAGGGCCTGCCCCGGATCCCCACGAACATCCTCAGCGCGCGGCTCAAGGAGCTCCAGGCGGGGGGCGTCGTGCGTCGCGTGCCCATCGCGCGCTGCGGACTCGTCTACGAGCTCACGCCGTACGGGCGCGAGCTCGAGCCGATCGTGCTCGCGCTCGGACGCTGGGGATTCCAGAGCATGGGGGAGCCGGAGGAGGGCGACGCCGTGACGCCGGACTCGCTCACGATGGCGCTGCGCACCGCGTTCCGCCCGGATGTCGCCGAGGCTATTCCGAGCACGGCATATGAGCTGCACGTCGGGGACGTCGTGCTGCGCGCCGACGTCGCGGGCGGCCAGCTCGCGGTCGCGCAGCTCGCGCCGCCTACGCCGCCCGTCGGCGGGGCGACCCCGAGTGGCGAACCGGACGCCGTCATCGTGGCGGGTCCGGGCATCCGCGGTGTGATCTCGGGCGAGATCGCGCCGCGGGACGCGATCGATCGGCAGATCGCGCACCTCCTCGTGGGCGACGTCTCGCACCTCGAGCGCTTCGCGAGGACCTTCCACATCGACCCCGGCCGCTCGACCGCCACGGCGGAGGCGGCCTGACCCCAGGAGGAGCTCATGGACGAGCAGACGAGCACGCGAGGCCGCATCCGCATCGACCTCTTCACGACCCTCGACGGCGTCGCGCAGGCGCCCGGCGGCCCCGAGGAGGATCCCTCGGGCGCGTTCCCCTTCGGCGGCTGGCAGGCGCCGCTGTTCGACGAGACCGTCGGCCGCGAGGTCGGACAGGCCATCGAGGCCATGGATGCGCTGCTGCTCGGCCGGCGCACCTACGACATCTTCGCCGGCTACTGGCCGCAGCACACCACGGGTGAGAACGGGCCGATCGGGCGGAAGTTCGACGCCGTGCCCAAGTACGTCGCCTCCCGCGGCGAGCCCGATCTCTCATGGCAGGGGAGCGCGCGCATCGGCGACGATCTGGAGGCCGACATCGCGGCCATCCGCTCGCGTCACGCGCTCACCGCCGTGATCGGCAGCATCGACTTCGTGCAGACGCTGCTCTCGCGTCAGCTCTTCGACGAGCTCTGCCTCTGGGTGTACCCGGTCGTGCTCGGCCGCGGGAAGAAGGTCTTCCCGGATGGCGCGGCGCCGGCGACCCTGCGGCTCACGGCGCCGCCGGTGGCGGGGGAGAGCGGAGCGGTCCTGCTGCGGTACGCGCCGGTCGATCTCGAGGTGCGCACCGGGACCTTCGACTGAGCGACGGGAGGGCGCGCGCCGATAGGCTCCTCCGGTGGAGTTCACGGCGCGGCGCATCCTCATCGCCGGGGTGTCCGGCTCGGGCAAGTCGACGCTCGCCGCCCGCATCGCGGAGCGGACGGGCATCCCGCACGTCGAGCTCGACGATCTTCACTGGGGCCCTGGTTGGCAGCCCCGGCCGACGTTCGCTGCCGATGTCCGCGATCTCGCGGCGCGCGACGCGTGGGTGACGGAGTGGCAGTACGCGGGCGCGCGGCCGGTCCTGCTCGCCCGCGCGGAGGCGGTCGTCTGGATCGACCTGCCCACGCGCGTCACGATGGCGCGCGTCATCCGCCGGACCATCCGGCGGCGGATCCGGCGCGAGCGCCTGTGGCGGGCGGGGAACGTCGAGCCGCCGATCCTCTCCGCGCTCGTCGACCCCGACCACATCGTGCGGTGGGCGTGGCGCACACGCGACAAGTACCGCACGGGCGAGGAGGCGCTGCCCGCGCGCCTGGAGAGCCGACCCGACGTGACGCTCGTGAGGCTGCGCACCGCGCGCGAGGTCGCGGACTGGCTCGACGCGCTCGGCTGATCAGCCGAAGATCATCGGCACGTCGTCGTCCTCCGCAGGGGAGAGGTCGAGGTCCACGACGACGGGCACATGATCGCTCGGGGAGTCGCCCTTGCGCTCCTCGCGCTCGATGAACGCGCCCGTGACGGCGTCGGCGAGCGCCCGGGAGCCGAGGATGAAGTCGATGCGGATGCCCTGGTCACGCGGGAACTTCAGGCGCTGGTAATCCCAGTACGTGTAGCCGGAGGGGACGAGCGGGCGGACGACGTCGGAGACGCCGGCGGTCTCGAGCGCGAAGAAGGCGTCGCGCTCGGGCTGCGAGACGTGCGTCGAGACACCCGGCACGATGTCCGGGTCGCCGTTGTCCTCGTCGAACGGGATGATGTTGAAGTCGCCCACGAGCGCGAGCGGGAGGTCGGGCTCCGCCGCGAGCTGGGCGCGCGTCGCCTCGCGGAGCGCCTCGAGCCACCGCAGCTTGTACTGGTAGTGGGGGTCGTTCAGCGAGCGGCCGTTCGGGACGTAGAGGCTCCACACACGGACGCCTCCGACGAGCGCCGAGATCGCGCGCGCCTCGTGCGGAGCGTCGTCGCCGTCGTACCCCTTCTTGAACCCGGGCATCCCCGCGAAGGCGTGCTGCACATCCTCGAGGGGCTCGCGACTGGCGATCGCGACGCCGTTCCACTGATTGAGCCCGTGCGCCTCGACGTGGTAGCCCGCCGCCTCGAACGCGGCGTACGGGAACTGCTCGGGCTTGCACTTGATCTCCTGCATGGCGAGCACGTCGATGTGCTGGCGCTCGGCGAACGACACGATGCGGTCGACGCGCGCGCGGATCGAGTTCACGTTCCAGGTGGCAAGGCGCATGCTCCCAGCCTATTTCCCGCCACGGACACGGCCGTCGCCCCGCGGGGCCGTCGCTTGTTGGGGGCGCTTGTCGGGGGCGTCGCCCTGTCCGGGTCGCGGTTTGCGTCCTGAATCGGCGGTTGGGGGCCGCGAACTGCGACCTGGGCGGGGTGGGTGCCGTTCAGGTCGCGGTTTGCGTCCCGAATCGGCGGTTGGGGGTCGTCAACTGCGACCTGGGCGGGGTGGGCCCTGTCCGGCTCGCGGTTTGCGTCCGGAATCGGCGGTTGGGGGCCGCCAATTGCGACCTGGGCGGGGTGGGTGCGGTCAACGGCGCCGTCGCCGTCCTCCGCGGCAGCCCATCGTCTCTAAGCTGGAGCGCATGGCCATCGCATCCACGCCCGAACTCGAAGCCGACCGCCAGGAGCTCATCCGGCTCATCAAGGAGGACGCGGTCTTCCACGGCGACTTCACGCTCTCGAGCGGCAAGAAGGCCACGTACTACGTCGACATGCGCAAGCTCACGCTCGATCACCGCGCGGCACCCGCGATCGGCCGCATCATGCTCGACCTCATCCGCGATATCGACGGCGTCTCGGCGGTCGGCGGGCTCACGCTCGGTGCGGACCCCATCGCCAATGCGGTCGTGCACGCCTCGGTGGCTGCGGGCACGCCCGTCGACGCCTTCGTCGTCCGCAAGGAGCCCAAGGACCACGGTCGCGGGCGCCAGATCGAGGGGGCCGAGGTCGAGGGCAAGCGCGTCGTCGTGCTCGATGACACGGTGACCACGGGCGGATCGCCGCTCAAGGCCGTCGAGGTGCTGCGCAAGGCGGGCGCCGAGGTGGTCGCGGTCGCGACGATCGTCGACCGGCGGACGGGGGCGCAGGAGCGCATCGAGGCCGAGGGCCTCCGCTGGCTCGCGGCGATCGACCTCGACGACCTGGGGCTCGAGGCCCAGTAGTCACAGCGGCGATCGCGGTCGCCGCTACGCTGTGGGGTGCCCGCGCCTCGGGCCATCCGCAGAGGAGCTCTCATGACCCGCATCGCGCTCGCCGTCGACCTCGGCGGCACCAAGATCGACGCCGCGCTCATCGACGACGAGGGCGCGATCCTCGCGCCTAGCCGGAACCGTCGACCCACGGGGCCCGCCATCACGCCCGACGGCCTCCGCGCGGCCGTGACCGACGTCGTCTCCCGTGCGCTGGCGCACCTGCCCGAGGGCGCGGAGTTCGCGGGCGCCGGCATCGGCAGCGCAGGGCCGATCGACCTCGCGACCGGCTCCATCCATCCGGTGAACATGCCCGGCGTGCACGGCTTCGGTCTCGTCGAGGCGGTTCGCGATGCCGTCATCGCCTCGAGCGGGGAGTTCGATCCGATCGTCCGTCTCCGGCACGACGGCGGATGCCTCGCGCTTGCCGAGTCGTGGCTCGGCGCCGCCGCGGGCGCGCGCACCTCCCTGTCGCTCGTGGTCTCGACGGGCGTGGGCGGGGGAGTGGTGATGGGCGGCATCCCCATCGGAGGGGCGTCGGGCAACGCCGGCCACCTCGGCCAGATGCACGTCGGCGAGCTGACCGTCGAGGAGATCGCGGCGGGCCCCGCGAGCGTCCGCTGGGCGCAGCTGCAGGGATGGCACGGCGAGACCGGCGAGGACCTCGCGCGCTCGGCAGCGGAGGGCGACCGCATCGCCCGGGCGGCGATCGAGCGGTCGGCGAAGACGGTCGGCCAGGCGCTCGCCGACGCGTCGTCGCTGCTCGACCTCGAGGTCATCGCGATCTCCGGCGGCTTCTCGAACGTGTCCGACGACTACGTCGACCTCGTCGCGGCGGCGATGCGCGACTGGGCCGCCCTGCCGTACGCGCAGCGCACCCGCGTGGTCCGCAGCGCGCTCGGCGGCGATGGGCCGATCATCGGCGCCGCCGCGCTCGTGCTGCGCGCCTGACCCGTACGCGGAATCGGAGTGCTGGGGCTGGTGTGGACCCGCGGGACCGACACGCGCACACGCGCCCCGGCCATCCGATTCCGGTGACGCGGCGACCCGCCGAACTCGCGACCCCGCGACCCGCTCAGGCGCGGCGGTAGGCGGCGCGCATGCGCGGCGTCGTGAGGAGCACGCCCACGCCGAGCATGAGAGCGGCGAAGGCGAGCTGCTCGACGGTCATCCAGAGCGGGTAGATCCCGGGGATGGCGGCGATCGCCAGGGTGACGCACGGGAAGATGAACGAGAACAGGCGCATCCGCGAGTAGGCCCAGTACCAGCCCTGCTCGGCCCGGAACGAGAAGTAGCCGAGCCCGCCGGTGAGTCCGAGCACGACCGCGCTGCGCATCCACACCATGAACGGCTCCGGCATGCCCTGCATGGTGAGCCAGAAGGCGATCCCGAGCGCGCTCACGCCGAGCATGATCGCGACCCCGAGGAGCACGCGCACGACGAGCCAGTCGCGGTGCAGGGTCGGATCGGCGAGGCGCACGGCGGGCACGCGGATGTCGCGCTGGCGCCCGGCTGCGAGTCGGTCGATGCGCAGCAGCACCTCGTTCAGACTCACGTCTGAGATCGTACCCGCGGGCCTGCGGCGGACCCCGGGAGGAGCCTCGACGTCGAGACGCCGCCGCGCCGCCTAGTCTGTGGAGCATGAGCGACCCGCACGCCCGCGAGCCCGTGGCCGCCGACTCCCGCCTGGAGCGGACGGTCGGCAATCGCGTGCGGCACCATCGGCTCGCCGCCGGCCTCACGGCGAGCGACCTCGCCGCGCGCTCGGGCCTGTCGCCCGCGATGATCTCCCGCATCGAGTCGGCGACCACCTCCGCAAGCCTCACGACCATCCATCGCCTCGCTCGCGCCCTCGAGGTGCCCGTCGCCTCGCTCTTCCGCGGCGCGGACGCACCGCGCGCCGCGATCGTCGTCAAGGCAGGTGGGGGCACGGAGTCTGTGCGTGCGGGAAGCCGCCAGGGGCACCGCTACGCGAGCCTGGGAAACCTGCTGTCGACGAGCGGACCCTCCCTCGAGCCGGTCATCGTGACGCTCAACGCCGAGGCGGCCGAGTTCCCTCTCTACGAGCACGCCGGCATCGAGTTCCTCTACATGCTCGAGGGCGCTGTCCTCTTCCGCCACGGTGACGACGAGCACGTGCTCGAGGCGGGGGATTCCATCCTCCTCGACGCCGAGACCCCGCACGGCCCGACGGCCGTGATCGCCGGCCCTGCTCGCTTTCTGTCGGTCAATCCGGCAGGCGCCTGACACACGCGTGTAACACCGGACGTTTTACTGTCGGTAAATTAGTTGCGTTGGCCGCAAGATGGCAGACGCGCATGCGACGGACCCACCCTGTCCGACGACGACCGATCGTCCTCTGGAGCACCCGTGCCCGAAAGCACCCTGTCCCGCGTCGCCATCTGGGACGGCACCCGCCCTCTGGGCGCCGGCCGCCTGTCGTGGAACGGCGACGAGATCATCGCCGTCGAGGCCGAAGCGGCGGACGAGACCCCGCGCTTCGCGGTCATCCCCGGGCTCATCGACACGCACGTCCACCTCGGCGGCTACGCCGGCCCGGGCGAGCAGCCGTGGGGATCTCCCTGGTCGCTCGTCACACCCGATGCCGAGAAGGTCTTCCACATCGCGGCACAGGCTCAGCGCGCGATGCGCGCGGGCGTCACGACCGTGCGGGACCTCGCGGGCGACGCGCTGCAGCTCGCCGTGAGCCGGGTCTTCGACGACGGGGTGCAGATCGGCCCGCGCGTGCGGGTCCACGGCCAGGTCGGCATGACGGCCGGGCACGGCGACCTCTTCATCCCGCCTCACTACCCGCATCGCGCTCCCGTGGCCGACAGCCCAGACGAATGCCGCAAACTCGTGCGCCAGTGGGCTCGCCAGGGCGCGCACGGCATCAAGATCTACGCGTCGGGCGGCGTGCTCTCGATGGGGGACCGGGTCGGATGGCGGAATCAGACCGACGAGGAGATCCGCACGGTCATCGACGAGGCGCACGCACTCGCGATGCCCGTCGCGGCGCACAGCCATGACGCCGCGAGCGCACGCCGCGCGCTCGAGGCCGGCGTCGACTCGATCGAGCACGGCACGGGGCTCGTGCCGGAGCTGTGGCCCCTGGTCACCGGCCGCGACGTGCCCGTCGCCCCGACGCTGCTGATCAACGACCGGCTCGCGGATGGCACGGTGCCGGTGAGCGCCGAGGCGCGCGAGAAGGCGGCGGCGGTCGTCGCCGAGCGCGACGCGAACTTCGCGGGCGCCGCCCAGGCGGGCGTGCGCTTCGTGCTCGGCACCGATGCGAACGGCGTCATGGTGCGCTTCGGCGAGCAGCACGCCGAGGTGCGTCTGATGGCGCGCATGTTCGGCTGGTCTGCTGAGCGCGCCCTCGTGTCCGCGACGAGCGACGCGGCCGACGCGATCGGGATGGGTGACCGCATCGGCCGTCTGCGGCCCGGTTTCGCCGCCGACTTCGTCGTGGTCGACGGCCGTCCGTGGGAGGACGCCTCGCACATCGACGTCGACCGCATCGTCGCCGTCGTCTCCCGCGGACGCCTCGTCGCCGGCTCCCTGCCCTCCTGACCCCCCTGCACCACCTCCCCTCGAGAGGATCCACCGTGAACTCATCACCTACGCGCCGCGTGGCGCTCGTCGCCGGCTCCGTCTTCGCGCTCGGCGCGCTCCTCGCCGGCTGCGCCGCGGGCGGCTCTGAGTCCCAGGGCGGCGGCACGCTCGTCTTCGCCGTCGAGACCGACCCGAGCTGCATCGACCCCCAGCAGCCCACGGTGACCCAGGCGCTCTACATCGGGCGCCAGGTCGTCGACTCGCTCGTCGACCAGGATCCCGAGACGGGCGAGATCGTCCCGTGGCTCGCGGAGTCGTACGAGTCGGCCGACGACATGACCTCCTTCACGTTCACCCTGCGCGACGACGTCACCTTCAGCGATGGGACGGCGCTGACGAGCGACGTCGTCAAGGCGAACTTCGACGCGATCGTCGAGATGTCGGCGGACGGCTCGACGGCGACGCTCGCCGGCCAGTACCTCGCGGGGTACAGCGGCACGGAGGTCTCCGATGACCAGACGTTCACCGTGTCGTTCGACGCTCCCAACGCCGCGTTCCTGCAGGGAGCGAGCACGATGAGCCTCGGCATCGTGTCTCTCGCCACCACGGAAGAGACCCCGGAGGCGCGCTGCCAGGATGGCGTGATCGGCACCGGGCCGTTCGTCTACGACTCCTACGCACCCAACAGCGAGGTCTCGATGGATCGTCGCGAGGGCTACGCCTGGGCGTCCCCGCTGCGCGGTCACGAGGGCGACGCCTACCTCGACCGCATCGAGTTCGCCGTCGTCACGGAGGACAGCGTGCGCGTGGGCGGGCTGCAGTCGGGCGAGTTCGACATCGTCGGAGAGCTGCCGTACGCCGATGAGCCCCGCATCTCGGAGGAGGGCTACTCGATCTACGCGAAGGCGAACCCGGGCATCCCGACGAGCCTCATCCCCAACCTCGAGAGCGCCGTCCTCGCCGACGACGCCGTGCGCCAGGCCATCCAGCTCGGCATCGATCGCTCCGAGATCACCGAGACGCTCGGCTATGCCGGCGGTGACGTCCCGACCAGTGCGCTCTCGAGCGGCACCTCCGGATACACGAGCCAGGCGGATGCTCTCGCCTATGACCCGGACGCCGCCATCGCGGTGCTCGAGGCGGCAGGCTGGACGGAGGGAGCGGACGGCATCCGCGAGAAGGACGGCCAGCGTCTCACCTTCACGGCGACCGGCTTCTATGAGCAGCAGATGATGGAGCTCATCCAGCTGCAGCTGAAGGAGATCGGCGTCGACATGCAGATCGACTTCACCGACGCAGGCGGGTTCTTCGGCGCGATTGCGGAGCGCAGTTACGACGTGCTGTTCGCGGCGCTCACGCGCACCGGCCCCGACGCGCTCGCCGTGATGTTCGAGCAGGCAGCGCCGTCGCACTGGGCCGTCGTGGACGACGCCGACCTGGAGGCGATGCTCGTCTCGCAGGCGGCGACGAGCGACGAGACCGCGCGTCAGGCCATCCTCGACGACATCCAGGCGACCGTGATCGACCAGGGCTACCTCTTCCCGATCCTCGAGGTCTATCAGCTGCACGCGTCCCAGCCGGAGGTGACGGGCTTCGCGTTCGACTCGGCGTCGCGCTTCCACCTCTACGATGTGGAGCTCGGCTGACATGACCGCGGCGGGAACGTCACGGGGCGCCGACCTCCTCAGGCGGATCGGCGCGCCCCTCCTCCAGTTCGTCTTCGTGGTCTGGGCGACCTACACCGTGACGTTCCTGCTCATCCGCGTCCTGCCCGGCGATCCCGTGCTCGCCGCGCTCGCGGTGCAGTCGGGAGATGCGACGACCGTCGACCCCGAGCAGCTCGCGGCGCTGCGTGAGGAGGCCGGGCTCGCGGGCGGCCTCCTCGAGCAGTACCTCTCGCAGCTCGGCGGACTCCTCACGGGAGACCTCGGCACGTCGCTCGCCACGGGGCGGCCGGTCGCGCAGATGATCGCGGACGTCGTGCCGGGCACACTCGTCGTCGCGGCGCTCGCGCTCGTCATCGGGGTCGCGATGTCATTGGTCATCGGCTTCCTCGCGTACCTCTCGCCGTGGCGCTGGCTGCGCGAGACCCTCGTCCAGCTGCCGCCCCTCGGCGTCGCCGTGCCTGCGTTCGTCACGGGGCTCGTGCTCATCAGCGTGTTCTCGTTCGGGCTCGGATGGCTGCCCGCCTCGGGCGCGCGCTCGCCGCTCAGCGTCGTGCTTCCCGCCGTCACGCTCGCCCTCCCCGTCGGCGCCATCTTCTTCCAGGTCTTCTCCGCGGCCATCCGCGAGGCCGAGTCGAGCGCGTACGTCTTCACGGCCGATGTGAAGGGCCTCTCGCGACTCGCCGTCTTCGGGCGGCACATCCTGCGGAACGCGCTGCTGCCGTCGGTGACGAGCATCGGCCTGCTCATCGGCTTCCTCGCCGGTGGAACGGCGGTCGTCGAGACAGTGTTCTCGCGCGACGGCATCGGGCGCGTCGTCGTCGCCGCCGTGCAGGCGCGCGACGTCAACGTCATCCAGGGCGTCATCATCGTCGTCGCGGTGGTCTACGCGCTCACGGCGCTGCTCGTCGACCTGTCGTACCCGCTGCTCGATCCGCGGCTGCGCCCCCGCGGGCGGACACGCTCCGTGCGCGCGGAGCCGGCTTCCGCGGTCGCCGCGGTCGACACCCCCGCTCGGAAGGAGGAGCTCCGATGAGGGCCCGCCTGCTGCGTCCGACGACGCTCCTTTCTCTCGCGATCGTCGCGCTCGCCGCGGTCATGGCCCTTGCGCCGCAGCTGCTCGCGCCCGGCGATCCGCTCGCGGGAGATCCGTCCGTCCGTCTCCTCGCGCCGGGCGGCGGGCACCTCTTCGGCACCGACGCGCTCGGCCGAGACGTCTACACGCGCGTCGTGCACGGGGCCTTCCTGTCGCTCGCGGCCGCGACGGCCGCGGTGCTCGTGGGAGGTCTCGTCGGGGGAGCGGTCGGCCTCGTGTGCGGCGCCCTGCGCGGACGCGTCGGGCGCGTCGTCGACTTCATCGTCATGCGGTTCGTCGACGTGCTCATCGCCGTGCCCGGCATCCTGCTCGCTCTCATCGTCGTCGCCACGCTGGGGTTCGGCCCGTGGAGCATCGCGCTCGGCGTCGGCCTCGGCGCCGCCGGCAGCTTCGCCCGCGTCATGCGCGCGCAGGTGCTGCGCGTGCGCGGCGAGGAGTACGTCGAGGCGGCGGCGACGCTCGGCGTGAGCCCTCTCGCCGTCCTCGGCCGGCACATCCTGCCGAATGCGATGCGTCCTGTGCTCGCGATGGCCGCACTCGAGCTGGGCACGGCCATCCTGTCGGTCTCGACGATCAGCTTCCTCGGGTTCGGCGCGCAGCCGCCCGCGCCGGAGTGGGGCGCCCTTGTCAGCGACGGCCGCGACTACATCGCCACCGCCTGGTGGCTGACGGTGCTCCCGGGTGCCGTCATCGTCTGCGTGGTGCTCGCCGTCACCCGCATCGCGCGCGTGATCGGAGTGGAACGATGAGCGACGACATCCTCCGGGTAGAGGGCCTCCAGGTCGCCTACCGCACCGGGCGGCGCGAGGTGGAGGCGGTGCGCGGCGTCGATCTGCGCGTGCCGCGGGGAGGCATCGTCGCGCTCGTGGGCGAGTCGGGCTCGGGCAAGAGCAGCGTCTCGCAGGCGCTCGTGCGCCGACTGCCGGAGAACGGACGGATCGCGGGCGGTGCGGTGCGCTTCGCGGGCCTCGACCTCGCGCGGGTGCGCGAGCGAGAGCTGCGGCGCATCCGCGGCGGACGCATCGGCTTCGTGCCACAGGACCCCAACGCCTCTCTCAACCCCGTCCTGCGCATCGGCGAGCAGATCGCCGAGGGCCTGCGCCTGCACGTGCGGATGACTCGGGCGGATGCCGCCGCGCGCGCCGTCGAGATCCTCGGCGAGGTGGGTCTGTCGCGGCCGGAGCTGCGCGCGCGCCAGTACCCGCATGAGCTGTCGGGCGGCATGAAGCAGCGCGTGCTCATCGGCATGGCGTGGAGCTGTGACCCGGAGCTCGTCATCGCCGACGAGCCCACGAGCGCCCTCGATGTCACCGTGCAGCGTCGCGTGCTCGACCAGATCGAGGAGCTCGCGGCATCTCGCGGCACCGCCGTGCTGCTCGTGACGCACGACCTCGGCGTCGCGAAGGACCGCGCTGACCGCGTCGTCGTGATGCAGCAGGGGCTCGTCGTCGACGAGGGCACGACCGACGAGGTGCTGGGATCCCCGCGCACCGGCTACACGCGCGAGCTCGTCGCGGCGGCGCCGGGGCTCACCAGTCGTCGCCTCGAGCCGACGATCGTCGGCGACTCGACGCCGGCGCCCGACGGGCCGCCGCTCCTCGAGATCGAGGGCCTGCGGAAGACGTTCGGCGACGTCGTCGCAGCCGACGGCGTCTCCTTCGCGGTGCCGGAGGGCGAGACGGTCGCACTCGTGGGCGAGTCGGGATCGGGCAAGACGACGACGGCGCGTATGGCCGCGCGCATTGTCGACGCCGACGGCGGGCGGATCCTCTTCCGAGGCGCTGACATCACGGCCCTTCGCGGCGCGGGGCTGCGCGAGTGGCGGCGCGAGGTGCAGGTCGTCTATCAGAACCCGTTCGGCAGCCTCGACCCGCGGATGAGCATCGAGCGGATCGTCTCCGAGCCGCTGCGCGCCTTCGGCATCGGCAGCAGGGCGGAGCAGGCTCGGCGCGTGCGCGACCTCCTCGCCTCCGTGCGGCTCCCCGGTGACGTGGCCGAGCGCCTGCCGGCCGAGCTCTCGGGGGGACAGCGGCAGCGGGTCGCGATCGCCCGGGCGCTCGCGCTGCAGCCGAAGATGCTCGTGCTCGACGAGCCCGTCTCGGCACTCGACGTCTCGGTGCAGACGCAGATCCTGCAGGTTCTCGTCGACCTGCAGGCGCAGCTCGGGCTCGGCTACCTGTTCATCACGCACGACTTCGGCGTCGTCCGGCAGATCGCCGACCATGTCGTGGTGATGCGGGCGGGGCGCGTCGTCGAGCAGGGACCCGCGTCCCGAATGCTCGTGACTCCTGGTTCGGATTATGCCCGCGAGCTGCTCGAGGCGGTGCCGGGGAGCGTGCCGTCGCGACGATGACCTGAGGCGCTCAGTCGTCGTCGCGGTTGCGGCGGATGTACTGCCAGACGAACGCGACGAGGGTGCCGGCCGTGATGACGAACGTCGCGGCGAAGAGCAGGTCGCGCTCGGACATCCTCACACCCCCGCGTCGAGCTCGGCGCCGCCCTCGCCCTCGACCTCGGGGTCGAGCAGCTCCGCGACCGAGGTGACGATCTCGTCGGGCCGGAACGGGTACTGCTCGATCGAGGTCCGCGTGCTGATGCCGGTCATGACGAGCACGGTGTGGAGCCCCGCCTCGATGCCCGCGACGATGTCAGTGTCCATGCGGTCGCCGATCATGCCCGTGTTCTCGCTGTGCGCGCCGATCCGGTTGAGGGCCGACCGGAACATCATCGGGTTGGGCTTGCCGACGATGTAGGGCTCCTTGCCGGTCGCCTTCGTGATGAGCGCGTTGATCGCGCCCGTCGCGGGCAGCACGCCCTCAGCGCTCGGCCCGGTCGCGTCGGGGTTCGTCGAGATGAAGCGGGCGCCGTTGTTGATGAGGCGCACGGCCTTCGTGAGCGCCTCGAACGAGTAGTTCCGGGTCTCGCCGACGACGACGTAGTCGGGATTCGTCTCGGTCATGATGAACCCGGCCTCGTGCATCGCCGTGAGGATGCCGGCCTCGCCGATTACGAACGCCGAGCCGCCGGGGCTCTGCTGCTTGAGGAACGCCGCCGTCGCGAGGGCGCTCGTCCAGATGTGCTCCTCGGGGACGTCGATGCCCGAGCCGCGCAGACGGGCCGCGAGGTCGCGGGGCGTGAAGATCGAGTTGTTCGTGAGCACGAGGAACGGCGTGCCGGTGTCGCGCCACTGCGCGAGCAGCTCGGACGCGCCGGGGATGGGCTGCTCCTCGTGCACGAGGACGCCGTCCATGTCGGTCAGCCAGCACTCGATCTCGTCGCGTCGCGCCATGGCATCAGCCTAGAGAGCGCGCGGCTCGGCCGCGACGCTCCGCGCGCCGGACGCGGTTTCCGGCGCGCGCTCGCGGCATGCTCCCGAAGGCATGCCGTTCGGCGTATCTTCGTCTCGTGACCGAACACGCGCCCCGGAGCTGGGATCCGGCGCGCCTGCCGGATCAGACCGGCCGCACCTACCTCATCACGGGCGCCAACGCGGGTCTCGGCTACTTCGCGAGCGAGCAGCTCGCGCGCGCAGGCGCCCACGTCATCCTCAGCGGGCGCAGTCCCAACAAGCTCGCCGCAGCGCACGACGCACTCGAGGCTCGGGTGCCCGATGCCTCGGTCCAGACCCTCCTCCTCGACGTGAGCAACACCGGGTCGATCCGCGCGGCGGCCGCGAGCGTGCGCGGCGGCCTCTTCAAGCGGCAGCGCCTCGACGGCGTGCTGCTGAACGCGGGCATCGTGCACACCCCGCGGCAGCGGGAGACGACCCGCGACGGCCGCGAGCTCGTCCTCGCGACGAACGCCCTCGGGCACTTCGTGCTCGCTGCCGAGCTGCTGACGACGCTGTCGAAGTCGGCGAGCCGCACCTGGACGCCGCGCATGGTGTGGCTCGGCAGCATGTCGACGCGCATGGGCGCATACGACCCCGTCGACATCCAGCTCGAGCGCGGGTACCACGCGTATCGCGCCTATGTGCAGTCGAAGGTCGTCGTCCAGGCGCTCGGAATCGAGGCCGATGTCCGCCTGCGCGACGCCGGAGTGCCCGTCGAGAGCGTCGTCGCGCATCCCGGGTACTCGATCGGCGGGCGCACGCCGCGCGTGCAGGGCGTGAACGAGCCGAGTGCGTGGAAGCGCTTCAAGGATGGCCTCCAGGCCCCGATCGCGCAGTCCAAGGAGCGCGGGGCGGCCTCGCTCGTGCGCGCACTCGTCG
This sequence comes from Microbacterium sp. SA156, assembly GCF_049065455.1. NCBI lineage: Bacteria > Bacillati > Actinomycetota > Actinomycetes > Micrococcales > Microbacteriaceae > Microbacterium > Microbacterium sp. SA156. The sequence goes on along the minus strand of NZ_JBAKGU010000003.1, from coordinate 103,676 downwards.
ATCCCGCCATCACGGGCGGCGAGTACTGGGGGCCGCGCCTCATCACGCGGGGTGAGCCCACCCGGCAGCAGCCCTCGCGCACGTCGTCGGACCCCGAGGTGCGCCAGCGGATCTGGGAGACCTGCGAGCGGCTCTCGGGCATGGAGTGGCCCTTCGCGCGCGCGGCGCGCCTGGCCGGCCGCTGACGCGTCAGCTGCCCGCGATCCCTGCCTCGTAGGCGAGGATCACGAGCTGCACGCGATCACGCGCCCCGAGCTTCTGCAGGAGCCGCCCGATGTGCGTCTTCACGGTCGACGACGCGAGGTAGAACCGCGCGGCGATCTCGTCGTTCGTGAGGCCCTCGGCGATGGCCGCGAAGATCTCGCGCTCTCGCGGCGTCAGCGCGTCGAGCTCGGCGGATGGCCGCGGTGCGGCGTGCGCGGTGAACTGCTCGATCATCCGGCGGGTGACGCTCGGCGCGAGCGCGGCGTCGCCCGCGTGCACGGCGCGGATCGCGCCGAGGAGGTCGGCCGGCAGCGCGTCCTTGAGGAGGAAGCCGCTCGCTCCTGCGCGCAGGGCGGCGAACGCGTACTCGTCGAGGTCGAAGGTCGTGAGCACGAGCACACGGGGGAGGGGCCCCGCGGCCGCGATCCGCTCGGTGGCTGCGATCCCGTCGAGCTGCGGCATGCGCACGTCCATGAGGATGACGTCGACCCTGCCGTCGCGTGCCACGGCCACGGCGTGCTCGCCGTCCTCGGCCTCGGCGACCACCTCGATGTCGGGCTGGGCGTCGAGCACCATCCGCAGCCCCATCCGCACGAGCTGCTGGTCGTCGGCGATCGCGACGCGGATCCGCTCCCCGGTCATCCCTGCTCCTCCTTCAGCTGCGCGCGCAGCAGCCATCCGCCATCCGCCGTCGGCCCCGCGTCCACGTGACCCGCGTACAGCGCGGCGCGCTCCCGCACCCCGATGATGCCCGTCCCGCGCCCGGGAGGCGCGGTGCTCTGTCGCGCGGGCGCGTCGTTGCGCACCTCGACGGTCACGATCCCGTCCTCGCGGCGGATGGTCACGGCCGCGTACCGCGCGCCCGGCGCGTGCCGGAGGGCGTTCGTGAGGCCCTCCTGGACGATCCGGAAGACCGCGAGCTGCAGGGCGCGGTCGGCGATCGGCGTGCCGATCCGCGTGAGGCGGACGGGGAGGCCCGTCTCGCGGAAGCGCTCGGCGAGGAGCTCGAGATCCGCGTCGCCCGGCTGCGGGGCGAGCTGCGCCGCCTGGTCGGGCGCGCGCAGGACGCCGAGCAGACGCCGCATCTCGGCGAGCGACGACCGGCCGGTCTCGGCCACGAGGCGCATGGCCTCGGCGGCGCGCGGCCCGCCCGTCTCGGCCTGCGCCGCCGCCCCCTCGGACAGGGTCACCATCACCGTGAGACTGTGCGAGACGATGTCGTGCATCTCGCGCGCGATGCGCGCCCGCTCGTCCGCGACCGCGAGCTGCGCGCGCTGGTCGCGCTCGCGCGCGAGGTCGGCGGCCCGCGCGATGATCGCGTCGATGTACCGGCGGCGGTTGCCGACCGAGAGCCCGAGCAGGGTCGGGACGAGGTAGACGATCGCGTTGGGGACGGCCGTGGCCGCGGGGCTGATGTCGGGGTCCTCCGGGAGCACGGCACCCGAGAGGGTGAGCCACGTCGCTACGCCGGAGACGATCACCGTCACCGCCGCCACGATCCCGTAGCCGATCCAGGTGCGCCGCGGGGTGCTGTGGACGCCCAGCGCGTAGAGCGCGACGAAGACGGCGAGATGGCCGCCCATGCTGAAGGGGAGCGGCAGGACGGCCAGGCTGCCGCACACGATCGCGGCGATCAGGGGGCGCTCGCGCCGCACCACGAGCGCGACCGAGCCGACGGCGATGGAGGCGGCGGCGCCCGCTGCCGACCATCCGTCGAGAGGGAAGTCCTCCGGGACCGCGGCCGCGAGGACGAGCGTGAGCAGGGCCGGCGCGATCTGGCACGTGAAGACGATGAGGACGTCGACGATCCGCGGATGGCGATCGACCCATCGCCGGATGACGCCGGGAGGGCGGGGGAGGGCGAGGTCCAGCCCGCCCGTCCTCGTCCCCTCTGCGCTGCTCACGTCTCCGACCCTATGCGGATGGCCCCGTCCCGCGCGGGACGGGGCCATCGGTCCGATGAGCGGATGGTCACGCGTCGCGGCGGCGGACCACGGCCATCCCGGCGACGAGTGCCGCGATCGGCCACACGAAGGCGATCGCGATGTCGCGGACGGTCTCGCCGTCGACGTCTGCGTTCGGCGTCATGAGGGCGTCGCCGGCGGGTGCCATGAGCGCGTCGTGGATCGTCGGCGCCCATTCGAACGGCAGCGTCAGCAGCACGGTCGGGAGCACGAGGAGGAACACGAGCACGAGCGTGACCGACCAGGTCTCGGAGCGCAGGAGCGCCGCGACGCCGAGGGACAGCACGCCGACGAGCGCCGTGAACAGCGCCGCGCCGACGATCGGCAGCAGGATGGCCGTGAGCGCGTCGTCGAGGGCGGGCTCGACGCCCCAGACGGCGCCGACGGCGACGACGCCCGCGAACGACAGGAGCAGCGAGGCGAGCGACCACGCGAACGTGCTCACGGCGACGACCACGGCCTTCGCGCCGACCGTCGCGACGCGGCGCGGTGCCGCGGCCAGCTGGGTGCGGAGCGAACCCGTCGCGTGCTCCTTCGCGAAGACGCCCACGCCCACGAGCACGGCGATGATCTGCGCGACGGTCGCGGCACCGAGGGTCATCATGAGCGCGGGCGGCGCGCCCGCCGGGTCGCCGTTCACGGCGAGGAGCAGGGCGGTCATGCCGACCGAGACGGCGAGCACGAGCACGGTCCCGACGACGAGCGAGGCGATCGTGCCGCGCAGACTCGTCAGGCCGATCCACTCGGCGCGGACGAGGCGGGAGAAGGTCAGGCGCGGGGCGCCGAGAGAGGCGGTGCGGCGCGGAGCCGCGGCAATGGCGGTCATGGGAACTCCGTTCAGGCCGCGAGAGCGGCGGGGTCGCTGCGGTACTCGACGGCGTCGCCGGTGAGAGCCAGGTAGGCCTCCTCGAGCGAGCCGCGCAGGGGGACGAGCTCGTGCACGTCGATGTCGGCGTTCACAGCGACGCGCGTGATCTGCGCCGCGGGCAGGCCCTCGACGTCGAGCGTGTCGGCGGCCGCCTGGGTGATGGCGACGCCCGGGTCGGCGAGGAGAAGCCCCAGCCGGCGCGCGTCGGACGAGCGGACGCGCGTGCGCTCGCGCTCGGATCCGCGCAGGAAGTCGCCCACGGGCGCGTCCGCGAGGATGCGGCCCTTGCCCAGGACGATGATGTGGTCGGCGGTCTGCGCCATCTCGCTCATGAGGTGCGAGGAGAGGAAGATCGCGCGCCCCTCGGCCGCGAGCGAGCGGACGAACCCGCGCACCCAGTGCACGCCCTCGGGGTCGAGGCCGTTGACGGGCTCGTCGAGGATGAGCGTGTGCGGGTCGCCGAGCATGGTCGCGGCGATCCCGAGGCGCTGGTGCATGCCGAGCGAGAAGCCGCCGATGCGGCGCTTCGCGACTCCGGCGATGCCCGTGAGCTCCATGACCTCGGCGACCCGGGCCATCCCGATGCCGTGCGTCGCGGCGAGCATGCGCAGGTGCGCCTCCGCCGTGCGCCCCGGGTGGACGGCCTTCGCGTCGAGGAGCGCTCCGACCTCGGTCATGGGAGCGGCGTGCTGCGCGAACGGGCGCCCGTTCACCGTGACCGAGCCGGCGTCTGGCCGGTCGAGGCCGACGATCATGCGCATGGTGGTCGACTTGCCCGCGCCGTTGGGCCCGAGGAAGCCGGTGACCTGCCCCGGCCGCACCTCGAACGAGATGCCGTCGACGGCGGTCTTGGCGCCGAAGCGCTTCGTGAGGTTCTCTGCCGTGATCATGCCTCCGACGCTACGGAGGACAGGTGCCCTGCCGCGTCGGCGCGGAGGCGGATGTTCGCGGGGCGGTGCGGTACTGCGGTACTACGCCGTCAGCCAGATCACGTCGGCCGCACCTTCGGGCAGCACGACGTCGTCGCCGTCGAGCAGCACGCCGCGCTCGGTGACCGCCACCTCGCGGCCCACGTCGATGCCGGCACCCTCGATCTCGCGCAGGAGCTCGGGGTCGCGGTCGCGCACGCGCAGCACCCGGCCGACGTGCCCGACCGGGGCATCCGCGAGCAGGACGAAGGCCTCGCGCTCGATCTGGCCCTCGGCATCCGGGATCTTGTCGCCGTGCGGATCGAGCGACGGGCGCCCGAGGCGCTCGTCGATCCGCTCGAGCAGCCGGTCGCTCAGCGCGTGCTCGAGGACCTCGGCCTCGTCGTGCACCTCGTCCCAGCCGTAGCCCATCTCGCGCACGAGCCACGTCTCGATGAGACGGTGCCGGCGGATGATGCCGATCGCGCGACGCTCGCCCTCCTCCGTGAGCCGCACGGCGCCGTAGGGCACGTGCGAGACAAGGCCGGCTGCCGCGAGCTTCTTCACCATCTCGGTCACGCTCGACGGGGCGACGCCGAGCTTCCCGGCGAGCACCGACGGCGTGATGGGGTCGTCCTGCCACTCGGTGTGCGAGTACACCGTCTTGAGGTAGTCGTCCGCCGCGGGTGAAGCCACGCGATCAGCCTACGGCGGCGCGCTGCGGTCGTGAAAGAGCTAATGTCTTGACAAAAGGAATGAGCGATCGTAGCGTGGTGTGGTCCCGTTCCCGCGACGTCGTCGTCGCCCGTGCCCCGGAGGTCGTCGATGACCGCATCCCCCGTCCGCGAGATCGGCGTCGGCCTCGTCAGTGTCGGCTGGATGGGCCGGCTGCACAGCCGCGCCTACCGCGCGCTCCCGCTGGTCTATCCTGAGCTCGGTCTGCGGCCGCGCCTCGTCCAGGCCGCGGATACCGCGGAGGCGGGCCGCTCGTACGCGACGGATGTGCTGGGCTACGAGAGCGCCGTCGCGGACTATCGCGAGGTGCTCGCGAACCCCGACGTCGACGTCGTCTCGATCTGCGCGCCGAACTTCCTGCATGCCGAGGTGGGCGTCGCGGCCGCGCGGGCGGGCAAGCACATCTGGATCGAGAAGCCCGCGGGCCGCGGCGCGCACGAGACCGCCGCCATCCGCGACGCCGTCGTCGACGCGGGCGTGCAGTCGGCCGTGGGCTTCAACTACCGCCAGCCGCCGGCCATCCAGCGGGCACGCCAGCTGATCGGGGAGGGCGCCCTCGGCCGGATCACGAACGTCCGCGGCCGCTTCTTCGGCGGGTTCAGCGCCGACCCGCAGTCGCCGCGTGCGTGGCGCTTCGTGCGCGAGACGAGCGGATCGGGCGTGCTCGGCGACCTCATGGGTCATCTCGTCGACCTCGTGCACTTCCTGCTCGGCCCGATCGGCTCGGTGACCGCGTCGACCGGCACATTCATCACGGAGCGCCCGGGCCTTGCCGGGACGCCCGACGAGGGGCGGATGCTCCCGGTCGAGAACGACGACTACGCGAACATGCTGCTGCGCTTCGACGACTCCGCGCTCGCCGCGGGGGCGCTCGGCACGCTCGACGCCTCGTGGCTCGCGGTCGGACCCAAGGCCGAGTACGCGATCGAGGTGTTCGGCACCGAGGGCTCGCTGCGCTGGGACTTCGAGCGCCTCAACGAGCTCGAGCTCGCCATCCGCCGCCCCGGCGAGAGCCTCGGGTACACCCGGCTGCTCGCCGACGAGACCTTCCCCGAGTTCGCGCGCTTCCAGCCGGGGTCCGGCACGTCGATGGGCTACGACGATCTCAAGACGATCGAGGCGAAGAAGTTCCTGCTCGCGGTGGCGGGTCAGCCATCCGACACCTCGACCATCCACGACGGGCTCGCGTCGGCGCAGGTGCTGACCGCGGCCGAGGAGTCGGCCGCCTCGGGGCAGTGGGTCGAGACCCCCGTGGTCCCTGGACACACGGGTCACGTGCGCTGAGCGGGCTCGGGCAGCGGCCCGTGTTGCGTGGGTGTGCGTGTGCGTGTGCGTGTGCGGATTCGGATGGCTGGGGCTGGTGTTGTCGGGTGGGGCCGACACGCGCACACGAGCCCCACGGGTCCGACAGGAGGACCGGGCGCCGGGCCGTCCGTCCGTGTGCGGATTCGGATGGCTGGGGCTGGTGTCGCCGGGTGGGGTCGACACGCGCACACCAGCCCCACGAGTCCGACAGGAGGACCGGGCACCGGCCGCTGTGCGCTGACACCCGGTAGCCTCATCCGGTGACGGACCCGCAGCCCGAGCCCCACCGCGAGGCGTCGACGCACGGCGTCGGGCCCTGGCCCGGCGCGTGGCCAGAGGGCGATCACTACGACCCCGAGCTCCTCGTGAACGGCGATTCGCGCAATGTCGTCGACCGGTACCGCTACTGGCGCATGGAGGCGATCGTCGCCGACCTCGACACGCGCCGCCATCCGTTCCATGTCGCGATCGAGAACTGGCAGCACGACATGAACATCGGGTCGATCGTCCGCAGCGCCAACGCGTTCCTGGCCGAGTCGGTGCACATCATCGGCCGCAAGCGCTGGAACCGGCGCGGCGCGATGGTGACCGACCGCTACCAGCACGTCGTCCACCATCCGGATGTCGCGTCGTTCGCGGCCTGGGCCGCGAACGAGGGGCTCCCGATCATCGCGGTCGACAACGTGGGCGACGCCGTGCCCGTCGACAGGGCCGAGCTGCCAGAGCGCTGCGTGCTCCTCTTCGGCCAGGAGGGGCCGGGTCTGACGGACGAGGCGCTCGCCGCGGCGTCGGGGCACATCGAGATCACGCAGTACGGCTCGACGCGCTCGATCAACGCCTCCGCGGCGGGTGCGATCGTGATGTACGAGTGGGTCCGGCGGCACGCGCGCGACGCGTGACGCCACCCCTCGACGCGACCCGCGCGCGGGCGTAGCGTGAGCGGCGTCAGCGACCGTCGACGCCGAAGGAGTCCGAAATGGCCGAGCTCGCCCCCATCCAGCCGTGCCTGTGGTTCGACGACAACGCGCGGGAGGCGATGGAGTACTACGTCTCCGTCTTCCCGAACTCGCGCATCCGAAGCATCGAGGAGTACCCCGACGAGAAGCTCGACGCCCACTTCACGGGCATGAGCGGGAAGGTCCTCAACGGGCAGTTCACGCTCAACGGGGTCGACTTCGTGTGCCTCGACGGCGGACCGATCTTCACCTTCAACGAGGCCGTCTCGTTCGTCGTCTCGTGCGACGGGCAGGAGGAGGTCGACCGCTACTGGGAGGCGCTGTCGCACGTGCCCGAGGCCGAGCAGTGCGGATGGTGCAAGGACCGGTTCGGGGTCAGCTGGCAGATCATCCCGCGCAACATGGGCGAGCTGGTGAGCAGCCCCGCGGCCATCCAGGTGATGATGCAGCAGAAGAAGGTCGTGATCGCCGAGCTCGAGAGCGCCTGAGCTACGCGGCCTGCTCCATCCACGCCCTGCCGCGGATGCGCGCGCCGAGCGTGACGCCGCGCGCGAGCATGTAGACCCCATAGTAGGTCGCGGAGAGCCACGCGAGCGCTCCCGGTCCGGATGGCGAGAGCCACGCGAGCGCGATGAGCGCGGGCAGGTAGGGGAGGAGGTTCAGGCCTCCCGCGATCGCGAGGTAGCGGGCGTCGTTCGCGCCCATGAGCACGCCGTCGAGCACGAACACGAAGGCGCCGATCGGCTGCGAGACCGCGAGCACGAGGAGCGCGGGCTGGATGTCGGCGGCCACCTCCGCGTCGCCCGTGAAGACGACGCCGATGACGCCCGACAGCGCGGCGATGACGACGCCGGCCGCCACGCCGCCCCACACGCCCCAGAGCACGGTGCGGCCGAGCACGAGGCGCACCTGCCGCGGGTCCCTCTCGCCGAGCGCCTTGCCGACGAGGGCCTGCGCGGCGATCGCGAGCGCGTCGAGCGCGAACGCCGTCGTGGAGAAGATCGTGAAGACGACCTGCCATCCGGCGAGCTCGCGCGTGCCGAGGTCGGTCGCCACCCAGACCGTGCCGAGCGTCGCGACGCGCAGGCTCACGGTGCGCAGGAACATCCATCCGCCCGAGCGAGCGGAGCCGCCGAGCCCCTCGCGGTGCGGACGGATCGTCGCGCGGTGGCGTCGCGCGAGCCGCCCGATGACGACGACGTAGGCGCCGACCATGCCCCACTGCACGAGGACGGTTCCGGCCGCCGACCCGGCGACGCCCCATCCGAGCCCGTAGATGAGCAGCCAGTTCACCCCGGCGTTGAGCGTGAAGCCCGCGCCCGCGATCCACAGCGGCACGATCGTGTTCTGCAGCCCGCGCAGGAGGCCCGTCGCGGCGAACACGATGAGCATCGCGGGAAGACCCCACATCGAGATCCCGAGGTACGCCTCGGCGTGCCCGGCGACCGCGGCGTCCGGCGAGAACGCCGCGACGAGCGCGGGGACGGCGAAGGTCCCGGCGACCGCGAGGACGGCGCCGATGCCGAGCGCGAGCCACATGCCGTCGATGCCGACCGAGACGGCCGCGCGGACGTCGCCCGCGCCGAAGCGGCGCGCGACCGCGGGGGTCGTGGAGTACGCGAGGAACACCATGAGGCCCACGATCGTGGTGAGGACCGCCGACGCGATGCCGAGGCCCGCGAGCTCGTCGATGCCGAGGTGCCCGACCATGGCCGCATCCACCGCGAGGAAGAGCGGCTCGGCGATGAGCGAGCCGAGAGCGGGGACCGCGAGCCGCAGGATGTCGCGGTCGAGGGAGCGGCGGGCGGTCACCATCCGAGCCTAGGACGGAGGCGGGACGCGAGCGCGGCGCCGCGTCCGGGGCTGTGCATACGATGGAGCGCATGACGGCTGCATCCCTCCCCTCCGGTATCGCCCTCGACGAGCTCAGTGAGGAGATCCGGCCGCAGGACGACCTGTACCGCCACGTCAACGGCGCCTGGATCGATCGCACGGAGATCCCGGGCGACAAGGCGCGCTGGGGCGCCTTCCACCAGCTCGCCGAGCAGGCCGAGAAGGACGTGCGAGCGATCGTCGAGGAGGCGCAGGCCGCGGTGCCCGGCACCGAGACGCGCAAGGTGGGCGACCTCTACTCGAGCTTCATGGACACCGGGCGCATCGCCGCGCTCGGGGCTGCTCCGCTCGTCCCGCTCCTCGAGCGCGTCGACGCGGTCTCCGACGTGGCATCGCTCCTGCGCACCGCAGGCGAGTTCGACCGCGAGGGTCTGGGCGGCCCGATCGGCGTGTTCGTGGAGCCCGACCCGGGCGACCCCACGCGCTACGTCCCGTTCCTCGTCCAGTCGGGCATCTCGCTCCCCGACGAGAGCTACTTCCGCCTCGAGAACTTCGAGGGCACGCGAGCGGCGTTCCGCCGTCACGTGGAGCGCCTGCTCGAGCTCGCGGGCGTCGACGACGCCGCGGGCCAGGCCGAGCGCCTCTACGCGCTGCAGAAGGACATCGCGTCGCATCACTGGGACAACGTCCGCAGCCGCGACGCCGTCGCGACCTACAACCTGAAGTCGTGGGACGAGATCCAGCAGCTCGCGGGCGTCGACCTCGCGCCGTGGCGCGACGCGGTCGCGCCGGGCAGGCCCGAGGTGTTCGCCGAGGCGGTCGTCTACCAGCCCTCGGCGCTCGAGGGCCTCGGCTCGCTCCTCGTCGCCGAGCGCCTCGACGACTGGAAGGCGTGGCTGCGGTTCCAGGTCGTGCACGCCCTCGCGCCGTACCTGTCCGACGACTTCGTCGATGAGAACTTCGCCTTCTACGGCACCGAGCTCACCGGCGTGCCGACCATCCGCGAGCGCTGGAAGCGCGGTGTGTCGCTCGCGGAGGGAGCGCTGGGCGACGCGATCGGCCGCGTCTACGTCGAGCGGCACTTCCCGCCGAGCGCGAAGACCGCGATGGACGAGCTCGTCGGCAACCTCACCGAGGCGTACCGCCAGAGCATCTCGACGCTCGAGTGGATGAGCCCTGCGACGCGCGAGAAGGCGCTCGAGAAGCTCGACACCTTCACCCCGAAGATCGGCTATCCCGCGAAGTGGCGCGACTACGACGCCGTCGAGATCACCGCGACCGATCTCATCGGCAACGTCCGCCGCACGAACATCGCCGAGCACGACCGGCAGCTCGGCAAGGTCGGCAAGCCGATCGACCGCGACGAGTGGTTCATGACGCCGATGACCGTGAACGCGTACTACAACCCGCTCATGAACGAGATCGTCTTCCCCGCGGCGATCCTGCAGCCGCCGTTCTTCGACGCCGATCGCGACCCCGCGGCGAACTACGGCGGCATCGGCGGCGTCATCGGGCACGAGATCGGCCACGGGTTCGACGACCAGGGGAGCCGCTACGACGGGACCGGGGCGCTCAACGACTGGTGGACCGAGGAGGACCGCGCCGCCTTCGAGGAGCGCACCCGGTCGCTCATCGAGCAGTACAACGCCCTCGTCCCGCAGGGCCTCGACGCGTCGCACACCGTCAACGGAGCGCTCACGATCGGCGAGAACATCGGCGACCTCGGCGGTCTCGGCATCGCCCTCAAGGCCTACGAGCTGTCGCTCGGCGGCGAGGAGGCGCCGGTCGTCGACGGCCTGACCGGTGTGCAGCGCCTTCTGCTGTCGTGGGCGCAGGTGTGGCAGCAGAAGTCGCGTGAGGCCGAGACCATCCGCCTCCTCACGATCGACCCGCACTCGCCCAACGAGTTCCGGTGCAACCAGATCGTGCGCAATGTGGACGCGTTCTACGCCGCCTTCGACGTCCAGCCGAGCGACGCGCTGTGGCTCCCCGAGGACCAGCGCGTGACGATCTGGTGAGAGTTCGCTGAGGGCGGCTCCCGCGCGGGCATAATCGAGACACACCTGCATCCATCGCGGAGCGGGCGTCGCCGAGAGCCCCCCGACGTCGCCGCTCGCGGGTGCGAGCGGATGGGAAGGGACCCGTGGCCATCGAGCCTCAGAAGGAAGCCGTCTCGCTGCGCGGCGAGCGTCGGGAGGCGCGCCGCCTGCGTCGCCGTGCCATCCTGCAGCCGACCTTCACCGCGACGCTCCGCTCGATCGAGGCCCTCGTCGCGGCGGACGCCCGTGCCGGCGTGCACGTCGTCGACCTCGACCGCGAGACGGTGCTGCTGAGCGGAGACGACCACGTGACCCTGCCGGTCGGCGGCGTGGGCACGGTGCCGCTGCTCGTCGAGGCCGCCGCGCAGTTCGACGCCGGAGAGCTGGATCCCGACGAGATCGTCGCGCGGGATCCGCTCGACCCCGTGCGGATGTCGGGGGTGTGGCGGCACCTGCGCACGCGCGAGCTCCCCGCCGGCGACCTCGCGATCCTCGCCGCCACGACCGACGACGCGCTCGCCGCGAACGCCCTGCTGGACCGGGTCGGGCACGAGAGGGTGACCCGGCGCTTCGTCTCACTCGGGATGCCGCGGTCGGCCCTGCTCGACCACTTCCGCGAACGGCGAGGGCCGGATGATGCCCCGCACGTCGCGCTCGGAACGGCGCGCGAGTTCGCGCGGCTCTTCGCCGACATCGTGTCGGGTCGCGTCGTGAACGCCGCGGTGAGCGCGCAGGTCGCGGAATGGCTGACGCAGGGTCACGATCTCAGCCTCGTGGGCAGCGCGACCGGGCTCGACCCGTTCGCCCACGACGACGACCCCCACGGGCTCCTCTTCCTCAATCGCACGGGCAGGGCGCCCGACGTGCGCGCCGAGGCCGGCGTGCTCGCGGGAGCGCGCGGCGCCGTGGCCTACGCGCTCTTCGTCGAGTTCGACGACGCCGGGATCCTGCACCGCGACCGTGCGCACGAGGCGTTCCGGGCACTCGGCCGCGAGCTCATGGAGTACGTCGTCTGAGGCACGCCGCGACGCCTGACGGCCCCGCGCGCACCGGGAGTTCACCGACATCCGTAGGCTGGACGGGTGCGGTTCGAATCGGGTGCCCCTGACGTCCGGCCCTTCCAGGTCGATCTCCGCGGGGTCGTCGACCTCCTGAGCCGCCACATCTACTCCAGCCCCCAGGTCTTCCTGCGCGAGCTGCTCCAGAACGGCCGGGACGCCATCCGCGCGCGCCGCGACCTCGACGGAGGGGCTCCCGCCGGCGTGCTCGAGATCGAGCCGGCCGCCTCCGGACGCCCCTTCCGCTTCCGCGACAACGGCGTGGGCCTCACGGCCGAGGAGGCCGCCGAGCTGCTGTCGACCGTGGGGCGCTCGTCGAAGCGCGACGACCTCCTGCAGGCCCGACGCGCGGACTACCTCGGCCAGTTCGGCATCGGCCTGCTGAGCTGCTTCATGGTGGCCGACCGGATCGTCGTGCGCAGCCGATCGGCGAAGGGCGCCCCCGCGATCGAGTGGATCGGCGACGCGTCGGGGCAGTTCGGCATCCGGGAGCTCGACCCGGAGGAGACCGCGCGGATGGCCGTGGGCACCGAGATCGTGCTGGAGCCGCGCCCCGACGACGCGGCTCTGCTCGCGCCCGACCGCGTCCGGGCCCTCGCGACGCGCTTCGGGCAGTACCTGCCGGTCTCGGTCGCCATCCGCAACGACGACGCCACGCTCGACACCGTCACCCGCACGCCCGTCTTCCTCGGGGCCGCGGCGGATGAGCCGTCCGACGCGCTCCTCGCGTTGGGCACGGAGCTGCTCGGCCGGCGGCCGCTCGACGTCATCCCGCTCTCCGTCCCGGGGACGGGGACGGAGGGCGTCGCGTTCGTGCTCCCGTTCGCGCCGCCTCCCGGTGCGCGCCAGGCGAGCACGGTGCACCTGGGCCGGATGCTCGTGAGCGAGCACCTGGACGGCCTGCTGCCCGACTGGGCCTTCTTCGCCCGATGCGTGCTCGACACGACCGGGCTCTCGCCGACCGCGAGCCGCGAGGCCTTCGTGGAGGACCCCGCGCTCGAGCACACGCGCGAGCAGCTGGGTGCCGCCATCCGCGCGTGGATCCTGCGGCAGGCGACCACCCGGCCGTGGAAGTTCCAGGAGTTCCTCGCCGTGCACCAGCTCGCGCTCAAGGCGATGGCGGCTCACGACGACGAGCTCGCGCGCACGGTGCTGCCGTGGCTGACCGTCGAGACGTCGGCGGGCGACATGACCATCGCCGACCTGACCCGGCGGCACGACGCGGCGCGCTACGCCGAGACGGTCGACGAATTCCGCCAGGTCGCGGCGATCGTGCCGTCCGACGCTCCCGTCGTGAACGGCGGATACGCGTACGACGCCGCGCTGCTGCGGCGGCTGCCCGAGCTGCTGGACTTCCCCGTCTCGCGGGTCACCGTGAGCGAGCTCCTCGACGAGCTCACGCCGCCGCCGCTCGCCGAGCGGGCGAGGGCCGTCGCGCTCGAGGAGCGGGCCACGGCCGCGCTGGCCGAGGTGGGCTGCTCGGTCTCGGCTCGCGGGTTCGCTCCCGCCGAGCTGCCCGCGCTCTGCGTCGTGGATCCCGAGGTCGTGCGCCGCATCGAGCGCGACAGCGCGCGCGAGGTCGCATCCGGCGGGATCTGGGGCGACGTGCTCGGCGACGTGAGCGCCCTCATCGAGGAGCGCCGTCGCGAGGACGGCAGGGAGGCGGCGACCGTGCGCCTCTGCCTGAACTGGGCGAGCCCGCTCGTCGCGCGCCTCGCAGCGCTCGGCGACGACCTCGTCTTCGACCGCACGGTCAAGCTGCTGTACGTGCAGGCGCTGCTCGCGTCGCATCGGCCGCTCACCGCGGCCGATCGCCGGATGCTGACGTCGGCGATGAACGACATGGTGACCCTGAGCGTCGGGATCGCCGGAGACCTCGAAGGGGAACAGGCATGAGCGCACCCGGAAGCCGCAAGGCGCGGAAGATCGAGCGGCTTCTCGAGGAGGCGGCGGAGCTTCCGGTCGGACCGGAGGAGCGCGCGCTGCTCGACGAGGCCGTGCGGCTCGCCGACGAGGCAGGAGAAGAGGAGCTCGCCTATCGCGCGCGCATGCACCTCACCCCGTCGGCGCACATGGCGGGCGACACCGACACGATGCTCGCGTCGTTCGGATGGTGCGTCGGCAAGCACGATGCGGACCCCGTGCGCTTTCCGATCGACCCCGGCGTGCACGTCGACCTGCTGTTCCAGTACAAGTGGATGGCCGGGCGGCTCGCGAGCAACAGCCGGTTCCCGCGGGAGCGCGTCACGGCGCTGCACGCCGACATGGAGCGGCGCTATCGCGAGGCCGGCGTCGGCCAGACCGGCGTCCTGCAGTCCCGGCACGACGTCGCGCTGCTGCTCGGCGACCCGGATGCGGCCGCGCGCTTCCTCATCGAGCGCGACGGACTCGAGCGAGACGACTACTCGCACTGCGAGGCGTGCGTGCGCTCGAGCGACGCGACCTTCGCCCAGCTGCGGGGAGACGATGCCGAGGCCATCCGGCTGTGGGAGGAGATCCTCGAGCAGGGCCTCTCGTGCGGGGAGGAGCCCGAGTTCGCCGAGTCGGAGGCGCTGCTCCCGCTCCTGAGGGCGGGGCGCGTCGAGGAGGCGCTCGCCGCCCACGCCCGCAGCTACCGCGCGGCGCGGACCAACCCGGACGGCTTCCCCATCATCGCCAACCACCTCGTCTTCTGCGCGGTGACCGGCAACCTCGCGCGCGGGCTCCAGCTGCTCGAGCGGCACATCGACGGGCTCGCGCACGACCCCTTCCACGAGGCGAACCACTTCTCGGGACTCGCCGCCGTCGGCGTCCTCCTCGACGCGGTCGTCGAGGCGGGCGAGGGAGCGACCCGGGTGCGCGGCTCCGACCATCCGACGCTCGAGCCGCTCCTGGGCGCCGCGGACGGACCGCGGACCGCGGGCGAGCTGCGGGATGCCGCCTGGTCGGCCGCCGAGACGATCGCGGCGCGCTTCGACGCGCGCAACGGGAACGACTGGTTCGCCCGCACGCTGGCCGGCAAGCGGGCCCTGAGCGCGCAGCGCTGGGAGGCGCCGTTCGGCGGCGAGAGCTACGCGCCGCCCGTCGTCGCCGACGCCGAGCCCGCTGACGCGGCCGGATGGCTGACGCGCGCCCGTCGGCGCCTCTTCGCGGCCGACCTCGATGGCGTGCGGGCGGCCGTCGCCGCAGGCCTCGCGCTCGGAGAGGGCGACCACGATGCCGAGCTGCATCGCGTGCTCCTCTACGCGCAGCTCGAGAGCGGCGACGACGAGGCCGCCCGGGCCACTCTGGCCCTGCGGACCGCGGCCCTGCGCGCCCACGGTCTCGCCGAGCACGCGGACCTCGAGGAGCGTCTCGGCCTGCTGCTGCTCGGCCGGTGCACCCCCGACGACATCCCGGTGCTCGAGGCGGAGATCGAGCGCGCACGCGCCGCGCACCTGCCGTCGACGGTCGTCGCCGACCTGCTCATCACGATCGGCGCCGCCCGCCTGCGCGCCGAGCAGCCCGAGGCCGCGCTCGCCGCTCTCGACGAGGCGGAGGTCCTGCTCCCCGCCGGCGACCCGCTCCTGCTGCGCCACGCGCTCGAGAGCGAGCGGCTCCAGGCGCTCATCCAGCTCGGACGAGCGGACGAGGCCGACGCGCTCGCCGCGTCGCGCATCGACCACCCCGCGAACGCAGGGTGGCCGCTGTTCTCCGAGCTGCGCCTGCGCGCCCAGGTGCTCGGCGGTCAGGGGCGCTTCGACGAGGCGCTGGGCTTCGCGGAGCGGCTTCTCGCGGAGTCGGTCGCGATCGACGTCGCGGGCCTCATCGCGTCGTCGGCACAGCTCACCGCCATGATCCTCAGCGACCTCGGGAGGCCCGAGGAGGCCGCGGCGCGCATCGAGTTCGCCGTGCGCCACGCCGAGCGCGCTGAGCTGCCCACGGTCGGCCTGCGGTTTAACCTCGCGCGCATCCAGCTCGAGGCGGGTCAGGCGGCCGCCGGCCTGGAGAACCTCGAGACGGTCTACCTCGAGGAGAAGGCGACGGGCGCGGCTCCTGAGGCGGTGGCCGAGACCGGTCTCCATCTCGGGCACGCCGCCCTCGCGAACGACGAGCCGGGGATGGCGTACCGCGCATGGAGCGAGGCGATCGACCTCGCGGAAGGGGCGGAGGCCTTCGGGCTGGCCGCCGAGGCGGGCTCCGCACTCGGCGAGCTGCTGCTCCGCTTCGGCGACCCAGACGCACGCGACGTGTTCGAGCGCGCGCTCGAGCACGGGCGGCGCGTCGAGGGCTTCCGGGGGATGCCGGCGCTCCTGCACGGGATGGGCCGCGCGCGGCTGATGGGCGGCGACGAGGCGGGATTCGCGGACCTCGACGCGGCGACCGCGCAGGCGGAGGCCGAGGACGCGGTCTGGTACGCCGCGAACGTGCAGGACACCAAGGGGCGCTTCCTCGTCGACGTCGGCCGCCTCGACGAGGGCGTGCGCGTCCTCCTCGCCTCGGCCGACGTGCTCGCGCGCGAGGGCGACGTCATGACGGCAGCGGGCGGCGAGGTGTACGCCGCGCGCGGTCTGGCGGCGGCCGACCGCGCCGACGAGGCCGTCGCGGTGATGGCGAGCGCCCGCGACCGGGTGTCCGTCGGCACGGCAGCGCACACGGGGATCAGCCTCGAGCTCGCCGATCTGCTCGACGGGCTGGGCCGCGGCGCCGAGGCGGCGCAGGTGCGCGCGAGCGTCGCGTAGGGGCCGCCGCGCACGGGTGCCCAGGTACCGCTCAAGGCCTGCGTGGCAGGATGGAGCGAATGAGCGGAACTGAGAAGAGCCGCCGTGAGCAGAGCGCGCCCCTGAAGCCATCGGGGCCCGCCGACGCGGCGAAGAGAATCGTCCGTGACATCGCCGACCCGGCACCGCAGGGAGTCCACCCGGCGCTCATCCCCGGCATCGGGGTCGAGCAGACCGGCCGTGATTTCCGGACGGACCGGGTCGTCTTCGGTGCGGCGATCGTCGTCACGATCGCGTTCATCGTCTGGGGCGTTGCGGCAGGAGACAACCTCGCGGGCACCGCCTCGAGCGTGCTCTCGTGGGTGATCGAGTACGTCGGGGTGTTCTTCACCGTCATCGCGACGGTGGTCCTGGCCTTCATGCTGTACATCGGCTTCAGCCGGTTCGGCCGCATCCGGCTGGGGCGCGATGACGAGGAGCCCGAGTTCTCGGTCTTCTCCTGGATCTCGATGCTCTTCGCCGCCGGGATGGGCATCGGCCTCGTCTTCTGGGGCGCAGCCGAGCCGCTGACCTTCTTCGAGTCGCCGCCTCCGAACACGGCGGAGGCGGGCACCGTCGAGGCGATGCACACCGCCCTGACCCAGGTGCTCTACCACTGGGGCCCGCAGGCCTGGTCGTTCTACGCGCTCGTCGGCGGCGCGATCGCGTACGGCGCGTATCGCCGCGGGCGCACGCCCCTCATCTCGTCGATCTTCGCGCCGCTCCTCGGCGAGCGGCGGACGACGGGTCCGGTCGGACGCACGATCGACGTCTTCGCGATCATCGTCACGCTGTTCGGCACGGCCGCGTCGCTGGGCCTCGGCGCGCTGCAGATCGGCCACGGCGTCGAGCTCATCTCGGGCATCGGCGAGGTCGGCAACGGCCTCCTCATCGGCGTGATCGCGGTGCTCACGGCGGCCTTCATCGCTTCGGCGGTGTCGGGCGTCTCGCGCGGCATCCGCGCGCTCTCGAACATCAACGCCGTCGTCGCGCTGCTCCTGGCGTTCTTCGTCTTCTTCGTCGGCCCGACGATGCTCATCATCAACATCATCCCGTCGGTCGCCGCGCAGTTCCTCACCGACTTCACGACGATGGCCGCGCGCTCGGGCTCGCAGGGGCCCGAGGTGCAGGCGTTCCTCTCGGGCTGGACGATCTTCTACTGGGCCTGGTGGATCTCGTGGTCGCCCTTCGTGGGCATGTTCATCGCGAAGATCTCGCGCGGCCGCACGCTGCGCCAGTTCGTGTCGGTCGTCGTCGTGGTGCCGTCGGTCATCTCGTTCATCTGGTTCGCGATCTTCGGGACGACCGCGATCGACCAGCAGATGAACGGCGCCGGGCTCGAGGTCTCGCCGCCCGAGAGCGTGCTCTTCGGCGTGCTCGGCAACCTCCCTCTCGCGGGCGTGACGACGGTCATCCTCGCGGTGCTCGTCGCGATCTTCTTCGTGACCGGCGCCGATTCCGCATCCCTCGTGATGGGAACGCTGTCGCAGCGCGGCAACCCCGAGCCGACGCGCTGGGTGACGATCGTCTGGGGCGCCCTCGTCGGCGTCATCGCGGCCATTCTCCTCGTGTCGGGCGAGGAGGGGAGCGGCCTGACCGCGCTCCAGAACGTGACGATCATCGCCGCGCTGCCGTTCGCCGTCATCATGGCGCTCATGATGGTGGCGTTCATGAAGGACCTGCACCGCGACCCGCTCATCCTCCGCGACGAGTACGCCGAGCGCGCCGTCCGTCACAGCGTGCGCACGGGTCTCGAGGAGTACGGCGACGACTTCGCGCTCGTCCCCGCTCCGTACGACCACTCGAGCGACGACCTCGCGTGGGTGGAGCCGGTCGTGGACGAGGAGTTCACGGAGCTCTACGCCAAGACCGAGGCGATGCCGATCGTCTCCGACGAGAGCGAGCCCGATCTCGGGGGCTCGGCCGCGCCGGGCGGCGACCGCCTTCCCGAGGACGAGCGCGACGAGGAGCGCGACGACGAAGGGCGCAGGGCGGAGGTCTGACGACCTCGGAATGCGACAGGGGCTCGGCTTCGGCCGAGCCCCTGTCGCGTTCCGGAGGTGCGCTACGGGCGCGCTCCGACCATCCGCTCGCGCACCTCGCGTCGCAGGACCTTGCCGACGAGTGAGCGCGGCAGCTCGTCGACGACGTCGATGCGCCGCGGCACCTTGTAGGCGGCGAGGTGCATGCGGCAGAAGTCGCGCAGCGCCTCGGGCTCCGCGGCCGCGCCCTCGCGGAGCACGACCGATGCGCCCACGGACTCCCCGCCCTGCCCGCGCGGGAGCGACACGACCGCTGCGTCGACGACGTCGGGATGCGACAGGAGCGTCTCCTCGACCTCGCTCGGCGAGACGTTGAACCCGCCCGTGATGATGAGCTCCTTGAGCCGGTCGACGATCGTCACGAACCCGTCGGGTGAGACCGTCGCGATGTCGCCCGTGCGCAGCCATCCGCCCTCGAGCAGCGCCGCGCGCGTCTCGGCGGGGCGCTGCCAGTAGCCCGAGAACACCTGTGGCCCGCGCAGGAGCAGCTCGCCCGCCTGGCCCGGAGGCAGGTCCTTCGTCGGGTCGTCGGGGTCGACGACGCGGATGTCGGTGCTCGGGAACGGGACGCCGACCGTCCCGGGGCGGCGCGTGGGTCCCATCGGGGTGCCGAGCGCGACGGGGGAGGACTCGGTCATGCCGTAGCCCTCGACGAGCACGCCGCCGCTGATCTCCTCCCAGCGGCGGACGGTCGCCGTCGGCAGGCTCATCGCGCCCGAGATGGCGAAGCGGATCGGGCGGAGGTCGATCGCGCCCTGCGCGGCCGCGCGCGCGAGGCGGTCGTAGATCGGCGGAACCGCCGGCAGGAACGTCGGCGGGCTCGTGCGCGCGGCCTTCGTGACGAGGTCGACGTCGAACGTCGGGAAGAGCACGAGGCGCGCGCCGATGCTCATCGCGAAGGTGAGGCAGAGCGTCATGCCGTACGCGTGGAACAGGGGGAGGACCCCGTAGAACGTCTCCGCACCCGGTCGGAGCCCTGGCACCCACGCCTCGCCCTGCATCGCGTTCGCGCGGAGGTTCCGGTGCGTGAGCATGGCGCCCTTCGGCGAGCCGGTCGTGCCGCTCGTGTACTGCAGGAGCGCGATGTCGTTGAGCGCGGGGCGGGGCGTCCTCCGCGACAGGCGTCGCGCGCCGACGATCGACTCCCAGGTCGTCACCCGGCGGGCGGATGGCCGCCGCGTGAGCTTCGCGCGGGCGGCGCGTGCCGACGGGAGGGGAAGGCGGAGGCCCAGCCGCATCGCGAACGGGAGCGCTCGCGTCAGATCGACGCTCACGATGCCCTCGACGCGCACGTCGTCGGGGAACCCCGCCACGGTGTCGTGCACCCTGTCCCACACGATCGCGAAGCGCGCGCCGTGGTCCTCGAACTGATGACGCAGCTCACGCGCGGTGTACAGCGGGTTGTGCTCGACGACGATGGCTCCCAGACGCAGCAGCGCGTAGAACGCGACCACGTGCTGCGGGCAGTTCGGCAGGACGATCGCGACGCGGTCTCCGCGTCGCACGCCGAGACGACGGAGGCCCTCGGCCGCGCGCTCGATCTGCTCGCCGAGCTCGCGGTAGCTCGTCTCGGCGCCGAAGAACTCGAGCGCGGTCCGGCGTCCGAAGGCGGCGACGCTCGCGTCCATCATGTCGACGAGGGTCTGGGTGACCTCGCCGATCTCGTGCGGCACCTCCGGCGGATACGCGGACAGCCAGGGCCGGGAGTCGTACGGAGACGTCATGACCCCACGCTAGCCGCGGCC
The DNA here is from genome assembly GCF_049065455.1 of Microbacterium sp. SA156. Taxonomy (NCBI): domain Bacteria; kingdom Bacillati; phylum Actinomycetota; class Actinomycetes; order Micrococcales; family Microbacteriaceae; genus Microbacterium; species Microbacterium sp. SA156. The sequence goes on along the minus strand of NZ_JBAKGU010000003.1, from coordinate 83,301 downwards.
CCTCTGCGCCACCCGGGTCTTGACAGGCGGCAGGGTCTTGACAGGCGGCCGAGTCGCGTCAGACGCGGGATGTCACCCAGCGCGCGAGCTGCGCGAAGAGCGCGCGGTGGCCATCCGAGGCCCACGACCGCTCGTCGTGGCCGAGCGCGTCGACGGCGACCCGCGACGCGCCGTGCGCGCGCACCCACGCGGTCGGCTGGCTCTCGCCCTCCGTCTCGTGCCGCGCCACGACCATCCGCTCGCCGAAGGCCTGCAGACGCGTGTAGCGCTCGTCCTCGACGTCGAAGTCGTCGATCCGCGTGCCGTCGGGCAGCGCGTCGCCCGCGATGCGCACGCGGTCGAGGGGCGGATGCCACGAGATGCCCGGCACCCACATCCCGCCGATCGCGCCCGGCCAGTCGGGGTAGTCGCGCAGCGAGGAGAGCGCCGCGTGCACGGCGATGACGCCGATCCCGCGCTCGAGCGCGGCGTGCAGGCCGTCGACGGAGGCCCCGGGGAGCGGCTCGGTCGTCTCGGATCGCCACGGGTCGCCCGCGTTCACGACGAGCAGGTCGACGCCCTCGAGCCGGGTCATCGCGCCGTCGACGTCCTCGTCGATCTCGACGTCGAAGCCCGCGTCGCGCAGGACATCCGCGATGAGCGGGCTGGTCTTCGTGTACGGATGCCAGGGGTCGGCGTAGCGGCCCGTTCCGGTGGCGATGAGCGCGCGCATGGGTCTCCTTCGTGTCCAGCCCGATGCTATCGGCCCGCCCAGGTCGGAGCAGAGAGCTCACCGTGTCTCACTCGCCGCGGGAATGGCGGCGGGATTCCCGCGGCGAGTGAGACATGCAGAGGGGGCAGAAGACCCGGGGGTCAGAGGGTCAGAACACGATGGTGTGGTTGCCGTGGCGGATGACCCGGTCCTGGGCGTGCCAGAGCACGGCGCGCGAGAGGACCGCGCGCTCGACGTCGGCTCCGCGGCGGCGGAGGTCGTCGGCCGAATCGGCGTGCGTGACCCGCACGACGTCCTGCTCGATGATCGGACCCTCGTCGAGGTCCTCCGTGACGTAGTGGCTCGTCGCGCCGATGAGCTTGACGCCGCGCTCCTTCGCCTTGCGGTACGGGTTCGCCCCGATGAACGCCGGCAGGAACGAGTGGTGGATGTTGATCACCGGCACGCCGACCTGCTCGAGGAAGTCGCTCGAGAGGATCTGCATGTACCGGGCGAGCACGACGAAGTCGACGTTGCCCTTCAGCAGCCGGACGATCTCGGCCTCGGACTGCGACTTGTCCGGCCCCGCCTGCGACGGCACGTGGAAGAACGGCACGCCGAACGAGCGGACGTCCTCGGCGGTCGTCGTGTGGTTCGCGATGACCATCGGGATGCTCACCGGCAGCTCGCCGCGACGATGGCGCCAGAGCAGGTCGAGCAGGCAGTGGTCGTCCTTGGAGGCGAGGATGGCCATCCGCTTCGGGATCGACAGATCGTTGAGCGTCCAGTTCATGCCGAGCGGCGCGAGCGTCGCGGTGAGATCGGCCTCGATCTCGTCCTTCGCGACCGGGAAGTTGGGGCGGTGGAACACGACGCGCTGGAAGAACTTCCCGCCCTCGGGGTCGGTCGAGTGCTGATCGAGCGACACGATGTTGCCCTGGTTGCGCGCGATGAGCGCGGCGATCGCGGCCACCACTCCCGACTGGTCGGGGCCGTCGACGATGAGGCAGGCGTGGTCGATCAGTTCTTCCCTCTGGGGCGTCATGCCCTCCATTCTCTCAGCGCCTCTCCGGGCATCCGTGCAGCGGCGACTCGCCGGATCCGCTACCGTGCCTTAGGTTAGCCAACCCTAAGTACAAGACAGGCATGGAGGATCACGCGAATGGCACGAGTTCTGCCGGAGACGAGCGGGAGCGCCGCGGGGGAGACAGCCGGTGCGACCGCGCTGCTGACGGATCGGACCGCGGACGAGTACGCGCGGCTCGTGCACGGCGTCGTCGACGCCGTCGCGGCGCGGTTCCGGACGACGACCGCCCCGTGCTCGGGCGCCGAGCGGCGGGAGCTCGAGGCGCTCGTCGATGCCGTCGCGCTCGACGACGACGGCATCGGCAGCGCGGCGGCCCTCCGCGAGGCCGACGAGCTCTACGCGCAGCACGCGGTCTGGTTCCACCACCCGGCCTACGCCGCGCACCTCAACTGCCCGGTCGTCCTCCCGGCCGTCGCCGCCGAGGCGATGCTCGCGGCGATCAACACCTCGGTCGACACGTACGACCAGTCGCTCGTCGCGACGCTCATGGAGCGGCGCCTCGTCGCCTGGACGGCGGAGCGGATCGGATTCGCCGACGGCGACGGGATCTTCACCTCCGGCGGCACGCAGTCGAACCTGCAGGCGCTCTTCCTCGCGCGGGAGAAGGCGCTGCGCGGGGTCGACGACCGCGGACGCGCGATGGCGCGGCTGCGCGTGCTCACGACCGCCGCGAGTCACTTCTCCGTCGCCCGGTCCGCGCACCTTCTCGGGCTCTCGGCCGACGCGGTCGTGCCGGTCGGGGTCGACGCGGACGGGCGGATGGATCCCGCGGCGCTCGCGCGGGCGCTCGCGGAGACGACCGGCGCGGGCGGGGTCGTCATGGCCGTCGTCGTCACCGCGGGCACGACCGACCGCGGCATCGTCGACCCCATCCGTCCGGCGGCCGGTCTCTGTGACGCATACGGCGTGTGGCTGCACGTCGACGCGGCATACGGCGGGGGCCTGCTCGTGTCGCCCACACGGCGCGGGCTGCTGGACGGGATCGAGCGTGCGAGCTCGGTCACGGTCGACTTCCACAAGACGTTCTTCCAGCCCGTGTCCTCGAGCGCGCTCATCGTGCGCGAGGCGACCGACCTCCTCGCCGCCGCATGGCACGCCGACTACCTGAACCCCGCCGAGGAGGCGCGGGCCGACGACGCCGACCCGAACCAGGTCGACCGCTCGCTGCAGACCACGCGGCGCTTCGACGCGCTCAAGCTGTGGACGACCCTGCGCGCGCTGGGCCCCGACCGGGTGGGGCGGATGTTCGACGACGTCTGCGCGCTGGCCCGCCGTGTGCGCGAGCGCCTCGACGCCGACCCCGAGCTGCGCCCGGTCGGCACGACCGATCTCAGCACGGTGCTGTTCCGCTACCAGCCGGATGGCGTCGACGACGCGACCGCGGACCGGCTCGTCCCGCTCGTGCGCCGCGTGCTCTTCCAGTCGGGCCGCGCCATGGTCGCCCGGACGGTCATCGACGGCGTCCCGTGTCTCAAGCTGACGCTGCTGAACCCCGACGCCACCCTGGCGGACATCGAGGCCGTGCTCGACCTCGTGCGCGCGACGGCGCACGGGCTCCTCGCGGGCGACGCGCTCGCGACGCGCGACGATCCGCCGTGCCGCGACGTCCATCCGCGCCTCCCGCGCCTCGCCGAGGAGGACGGCCGATGAGCGCGGTCCGCGATCTCGTCGGGATCGGCATCGGCCCGTTCGGACTCGGGCTCGCCGCCCTCGCGCAGCCGCTGCCCGACGTCGATGCCCTCTTCCTCGACCAGGCCGACGGCTTCCGGTGGCATCCGGGCATGATGATCGACGGCGCGACCATCCAGGTGCCGTTCCTCGCCGACCTCGTGACGATGGCCGACCCGACCTCGCCGTACTCGTTCCTCGCGTTCCTGAAGGCGACGGGGCGGCTCTACCCGTTCTACATCCGCGAGTCCTTCTATCCGCTGCGGTCGGAGTACGACGCCTACTGCCGCTGGGTCGCGGCGCAGCTGCCGACGCTGCGCTGGCGCCGCTGTGTCGTCGCCGTGGAGGAGGCCGGAGACCTGCTCCGCGTCCGCGCCGAGGTGCGCGGGCCGGATGGCGGGGTGCGCGGCATCGAGGAGCATCTCGCGCGGCACGTCGTCCTGGCCGTCGGCACGCGGCCCGTGCTGCCGCCGGCTCTCCAGGGGCTGTCCGGCGCGGGCGCAGGCCCGGTCGTCCACTCCGCCGAGTACCTCCCGAACCGCGCAGCGCTCCTCGCGAGCGGCGCGGTGACGGTCGTCGGCAGCGGGCAGTCCGCCGCCGAGGTCTACCGCGACCTGCTCGAGGCGCGCGAGGGGCGGGTGGACTGGGTCACGCGCTCGCCGCGGTTCTTCCCGATGGAGTACACCAAGCTCACGCTCGAGATGACGTCGCCCGAGTACACCGACCACTACCGCTCCCTTCCCGAGGAGCTGCGCGAGCGTCTCGGCCGCGAGCAGCGCGGGCTCTACAAGGGCATCAGCGCGGACCTCGTCGACGAGATCTACGACACCCTCTACCGGCTGTCGAGCGCGGACGGCACGGTGCCGTCGACGCTGCTCACCGACACCGAGGTCGTCGACGCGCGCCATGACGTCGAGACGGGCGAGCACGTGCTCACCCTGCGCCACGCGCAGCTCGATCGGACGCACGAGCACCGCACGAGGGCCGTGGTCGCCGCGACCGGCTACCGCGCCGAGGTCCCCGACTTCCTCGACCCGGTCGCGCATCGCGTGCGCAGGGATCGCCGCGGCCGCCTCGACGTCGCGCGGACGTACGCCGTCGACGACGCCGAGCGCATCCACGTCGTCGGCGGCGAGGAGCACACGCACGGCGTGACGGCGCCCGACCTCGGCTTCGGGCCCTGGCGGGCGTCGGTCGTGCTCGCCGCCATCACGGGCCGTGAGCCGTACCCGATCGAGCGGAGGATCGCCTTCCAGACCTTCGGCGTCCCCGGTGACGGCGCGGCGACGGATGGCGCGGCGCGCGTGCTCGAGGAGGCGGCGCGATGAGCGCGACGGCTGTCTCCGCCCGGCTCGCCGTCGAGATCGAGCCGATCGATCCCGCGCGCGATGCTGCGCGCCTGCAGCGGTGGCTCGCGCACCCGCGCTCGCGCTTCTGGGAGATGGCGGACCTCGACGTCGCGCAGGTCCGCGCGTACCTCGAGACGATCGCGGATGACGCGAGGCACGGGGGATGGCTCGGGCGCGTCGACGGGGAGGCCGCGTTCTACGTCGAGACCTACGAGCCCGATACGCTGCTCCCGCCGGACGTGTTCCGCGCCGAGCCCGGCGACATCGGCATGCATCTCCTCATCGCGCCGCCTGCGGGCGACCCGACGACGGGCTTCACGTCGGCCGTCATGCGCGGGGTGATGCGCTTCTGCCTCGGCACGCCGCAGGAGGGCGGACTCGGCCGGAGCCGGGTCGTCGTCGAGCCCGACGTGCGCAACGAGCCGATCCTCGCGAAGAACGCCGCAGCGGGCTTCCGGGTGCTCGGGGAGGTCGACCTCCTCGCGGAGGGGCGGGTCAAGCGCGCCGCGCTCAGCGTCTGCACGCGCGACGACTTCTCGGCGAGCCCGCTGGGCGCCGGCTGGGCGGGGGAGCGCTCGCCGCTGCCGCACCTCACCGCCGACCTGGCGGCGCACGCGCATCGGCACCTCGTCGTGAAGGCGCTCTCGGAGCTCTCCCACGAGCGGCTCATCGCGCCGACGCCGCTCGCGGACGGGCGGTGGGAGGTGGCCGAGGGCGACGTGCGCTACACCTTCCGCGCCCGCCTGCTCCCCCTCGAGCACTGGGCGATCGACCCCGCGAGCATGCGGCGCGAGCGCGACGGCGCCGAGCTCGAGCTCGACGTGCTCGACCTGATCCTCGAGCTCCAGCCGCGCCTGGGCATCCCCGATCAGCTCCTGTCGGTGTATCTCGAGGAGCTCTCGTCGACGCTCGCGAGCGCGGCCGGCAAGCGTCTGCGCGCTCTCGAGGGCGCGGCGCCCACCGCCGAGGGCCTGCTCGAGGCGAGCTTCCCCGAGACGGAGGCGGCGATGACGGAAGGGCATCCGGGGTTCCTCGCGAACAACGGGCGCATCGGGTTCTCCCACGCGGACTGGAGCGCGTTCGCGCCCGAGAACGGCCGCCGCACGCGCCTCGTGTGGGTCGCGGCGGCCCGCGAGCACACGCACCTGTCGCTCGGGCGCGGTCTCGACGAGGCGACGCACCTCGAGCAGGCGCTCACGGCCGACGAGCGGCGCGCCTTCGCGGAGCGCCTCGCCGACGCGGGGCACGACCCCGCGGGCTTCCATTTCCTCCCGCTCCACCCTTGGCAGGCCGAGCACCGCCTCCCGGTCACCTTCGCCGCGGACGTCGCGCGCGGTCACCTCGTCCTCCTCGGGCGGAGCGCCGACGAGTACCAGGCGCAGCAGTCCATCCGGACGTTCCTCAACCTCACGCGACCCGGCGCTCCCTATGTGAAGGTGGCCCTGGCCATCCAGAACATGGGCTTCCTGCGCGGCCTCTCGCCCGCGTACATGCGCGACACCCCCGCGATCAACGACTGGGTCGCCGACACCGTCGCGTCGGACGCGACCTTCGCGGAGGCCGGCTTCGCCGTGCTGCGCGAGCGTGCGGCGATCGGGTACACGGGCGACGTCTACCACCGCACGCCGACCCCGAGCCCCCACCGGAAGATGCTCGCGGCGCTGTGGCGGGAGAGTCCCGTGCCGCTCATCGGCCCGGGGGAGCGCCTCGTCACGATGGCCGCCCTGCTCCACCGCGATCACGAGGGCTCCGCCTACGCGACGACCCTCATCCGGGCGTCGGGTCGATCGCCCGAGGAGTGGCTGCGGGCCTACCTCCACGCGTACCTGCGGCCGCTCGTGCACGGCGTGCTCGGCCACGATCTCGCGTTCATGCCGCACGGCGAGAACCTCATCCTCGTGCTGCGCGAGCACACCGTCGCGCGCGCGTTCATGAAGGACATCGGCGAGGAGGTCGCCGTGCTCGGTCCGCGCGGCCTGCCGCCGGAGGTCGAGCGCATCCGCGCCGAGGCGCCGGGGAGCGAGAAGGCCCTCGCGATCTTCACCGACGTGTTCGACGGCGTCCTGCGGCACCTGTCGGCCATCCTCGACGTCGACGGCGTGCTGCCCGCCGCCGCGTTCTGGCGGCTCGTGGCCGAGTGCCTCGACCGCTACGAGGGCGACCACCCCGACCTCGCGCGCGGGCTCGCGGGCGACGTCGACCTGAGGGCCGGGTCCTTCGCGCACTCGTGTCTCAACCGCCTCCAGCTGCGCAACACGCTCCAGATGGTCGACCTCGCCAACCAGGCGGAGTCGCTGCTGTACGCCGGCGAGATGCCGAACCCGGTGGCGCGCGTCTGATCGTCGCGCGAGGGAGGGGAGCGCCCGAGCCCCTCCCTCGCGTGACGGGCCGTTCCCAGGGGCGGGTTCCCTAGACTGGACGTGTCCCTTCGCACGCACGAGGTCCCATCACCATGCCCGCACGTCAGCCGTTCGCCCCGAGCACGCGCCACGTCCAGCTGCTGCGCGCGCTCATCGCGGCGCTGGCGGCCCTCATGGTGACCTTCTCGCCCGATCACTCGGCCGCGGTCGGGCTCTCGGTCTTCAGCGGGTGGGCGATCGCGACCGCCGTCGTGCTGGGGCTCGGCACCTGGATGGTCACGCCCGCGGGGCAGCGCGTCCTGCCCGCCCTGCTGGCCTTCGCGCACCTCTTCGCCGGCATGGCCGCGGGCATCACGAGCCTGCGCGGCCCCGCTCTCTACTTCGTCGTCATCCCCGTGTGGGCGCTCGTCGCAGGAGCGCTCGAGACCGGCCTCGGCGTCGCCCAGCGCCGCCGAGGGGAGAGGGTCATCGCGCGCGACACCCTCACGATCGGCGTGCTGACCCTCGTCATCGGCGCGGCGACGCTGCTCGTGCCCTCGGGATACGCGCTCGACTACTTCATCGAGGACGCCGGACGCACCTTCACCCTCACCGGCGAGATCATCGCGGTCGGCCTCTTCGGGGGCTACGCGGCGATCGTCGCGGTGTTCCTCGCGATCGCCGGGTTCTCGCCCGCGTCGCCGTCCGCCGCGTCGGCGGAGACCGCAGCACCCATCAGCGGGGGCGACCCCCGCACCTCGGAGGACCGTCCGTGACCGACAAGCCCACCCGACGCGCGCTCATGCGCCCTGTCCAGCTGCTCGCGATCGCCTTCGGGTCGGCCGTGTTCGCGCTGCTCGTGGGCGCCATGTCGATGGGGGCGTTCACGCAGCAGCCCATCGAGGTCATCTCCCAGGCGTGGACGGTCGCCTCGATCATCGCGGGCATCGTCTTCATCGTCGTGCTGCTCGTCGTCGCGATGCTGCTCCTCGTGGTCGACCCGGCCGATGTGACGAAGACGATCGACCGCCCCGTGCTCCTCCCCGACGAGGACGAGCCGGAGGCGAAGTAGCGCCCCGCGCCACTGCGCCACCGCGCCACCGCCGCCCTGCGCCGCGCCACCGCCGCCCCCGCGCCCCGCGCCCCCGCCGAGCGCAGGAGAATCGCGCGGCAGCAGGACGTCGTCGCCGAATCCATCCTGCTGCGGACGGATTCTCCTGCTCTGGCGCGTGCGACCCCCGCGCTCAGAACCGGGACGAGCTGCCGGAGCCCGAGAAGCTCCCGCCGCTCGAGCCGTACCCGGTCGCGCTGCCGCCGCTCGAGAACGAGGACGACGACGCGGCGCTGCGGTCGCTCTCGACCTGCGTGACGCCGGCCGAGTAGCCGGCGCTCAAGGCCACGGGGCTCCAGTACTGCCCCGGCGTCGACACCGTGTCGAGGATCGAGCCCGTGCGGGCGCGGTTCGTCTGGCGCTCGCGCTCGAGCTCGGCCTCCATCGCCTCGCGCTCGGAGTCGGCCTGCGCGAACGCCGCGATGAGGGCGCGCGAGTGATCGGCGAGCAGGTCCGAGAGCCGCGCGCGCAGCGCCTCCAGCGCGGCGAGCGCATCGCCCGGCTTGAGGGAGCCTGCGCGCAGCCCGGCGCCGAGCCGCTCGAGCTCGGCCTCGGCCTCCGCCCGGAAGGCCGTGAGCGCGTGAGCGGTCGCGAGCTCCGCGGCCGCGGGGTCCTCCACGAGCGCCGTGATCCCCGCGAGGTCCTCGCGCACCGGATCGACCTGCGCCGCCCACGCGCGCTCCCACGTGTGCGACTTCGTGAGGAGCGCCGCGGCGTGCACGATCGCGTCGTCGACGAAGTCCATCTCGGCCGTCTCGTCGGCGAACCGGCGCGCGGCCTCCACGGCTTCGGCGCGCGAGCGCTCCTTCTTCGTGAGCGCCTCGATGCGTCGCTGCTCCTCGAGGGCGCGGTGGTAGCGGGCCGAGAAGTCGTGGAAGCGCTGGTCGAGCCGCTGCGCGTACGGCGAGTCCGACGGCAGCGTGCGCGCCGCGAGCTCGGTCGTGTCGAGGTCCATCGTCACGCGGGTGAGATGCTCGCCGCCGCGCGTGAGCGCCGTCGCGACCTTCTCACGGCGGCTCGCGCGGACGCCGAGGGCGATGAGCCACGCGCCCACAGCCGCGCCCCCGCCCACCCAGCCTGTGACGATGACGGCGGGCGAGGCGTACCACGGGCGCTCGATGATCCCTGCGGCGGCCTCGACGCCGTCGATCACCCCGCCCGTCCAGTCGCCCGCGCGGAACGCGTCCTTCGTCGCGTCCTGGATGGCCGCCTGGTCGTCGAGCGACACGGCGCGGTCCTCGCCGAAGTACGTCCCGACCTGTCGGCCCTCGGGGTCGAGGGCGAGGAGGAACAGCCCGTCGGCCCACTTCTGGCCGTTGTCGGTGATCCACTCGGGATGGCTCTCGCGCGCGTACGCGAGGACGCGCTCGTTCATCTCATCGGAGGCCTCGCCCTCGTAGGTGTAGATCGCGACGGTGGTGGGCGCGTAGAAGTCGATCTCGTCGAGCGCGTCCTCGAGCTGCGGCAGGTAGAGGCGGCCGGCGGTGTCCTCGACGACGAGGTCGCCGTCGTCGAGGGAAACGGCCTGCGCGGCGGTCGCGCCGCCGAGCGCGGTCAGGGCGAGGATGGCGGTCGCGACCGCCGCGCGCATCCATCGGGACATGGGACCTCCCCGGTCGTCGTCGTGACCACCCTAGGCGCGCGCCCGGCCGCGCGGATCCGCCGCACGACGGAGGTCAGCACCCCTGCGCGAGATCCTCCGGGGCCGTCACCGCGACGTCCTCGCCCCATCCCGCGAACGAGAAGCGGCCGTCGCCGGAGCCATCTCCCGCGAGGAACTCGAGAGGGAGCGGCGCACCCACGGCCGCGACGGTCAGGTGCCCGGTCGGGCTCTCGCTGCCGCCCATCACGAGCTCCGCCGTCTCGGCGTCGGCCGCGGGCGGCATGACGGCGACCTCCTCGGCGCTGCGCAGGAGCTGCTCGACGAGCAGCGACGGATCCAGCAGCGGCTGCCAGTCGTCGAGCGCGCTCGCGGAGGCGAGGCACACGAAGCCGTCCCGCGCCGCCGCGAGCCCGCTTCGCTGCGCGAACGCGTCGTTGCCGCGGACGTACGCGGCGCCCTCGGCGACGACGACGTCGAGCGCGAGGTCGCCGGCCGCGAGACTCGCCTCGTACGACTCGGGGTCGCCCGCGAACGTCACCGACACCGTGCGCCCGGGCGAGGGCGGCGTCTCGGGATCGTCGTGCACGACGAGCTCGGTGTACGACCCCTCGTAGCGCACGTCGCCCGCGGCGCGCACCGCCTCCGCGATCTCCGCGATCGCCTGCTCTCCCGGGATGAGCCAGAGTCCGTTCCCCGGGTGCGCGGGGTCGTAGGCGCCGAGGTCCACGCCCTCGAGCGGCTCCGCCTCGACGCCCGCGGCGCCCGAGCAGCCGGCGAGCGCGAGCGCAGTCGCCGTGAGCACGAGGGCGGCGGCGCGCCGTCTCATCGCTTCGCCTGCGCCACGCACACGCTCTGCGCGCCCTCGCGGGCGAGGGCCGCCGCGTCGAGCGCGACGGGCTGGTCGGCGAAGGCCGCTGCGCGCACGACGAAGCACGTGTCGCTCTCGAACGCGCCCGTCGACTGCGGCAGCCAGACCTCGGTGCTCTCGATCACGAACTGGCTGAGGTCGGTCGCCGTGCCGTCGCCGTGCACGGCGTAGACCGAGTACGCCGCGTCGGGGCCCTCCCAGTCGAGGTGGGCGTTGCCGTCCTGCACGGTGAGCGCGATGTCCGAGACGACGACGTCGCTCGAGAGCATCGCGCTGACGACCATCCATGCGGCCATCCCGAGCATCGCGAGGATCGTGAGGATGGCCGAGACGAGGAACGCGGGGTGCCGCCACCACCGCTTGGGGCGCTGCTGGCGCGCGGTCAGCTCGGGGAGCGGCCATCCGCCGCGGCCGAGAGGCGGCTTCGGGCCGTCGGCGCGCAGGCGGGTCTGCCCGGCGTCGGTTCCGATCGCGGGCGGCGGGGCTGCGGATGGCGCGTTCATGGGATCCCGTCGATTCTCGCGCACGACCGGATGGGCGGAGGTGGGGAGTACTGCCCCCAACGACACCGGGCAGCCCGACCTAGCATGGGAAGCCGCCGCGTCCGCGCGCGGCGAGGCGACGGAGAGGAGCGACGCATGCGCCGCAGCCTCGCCGTCCTCGCGCTCGCCGCGGCCTCTGCCGCGAGCCTCGTCGCGCCGGCCGCCGCATACAGCGGGCCGAACGCGATCGCCATCCCGTATCTCGATGAGAAGGCGGTGAACACGCCGGAGGGCTGGACCGTGACGGACTGCGCGCCCGTGCTGGCCGCGTCCGACCTCGTCGTCGCGTGCGCGGCGGACGGGTTCCTCCTGCGCGCGGAGGAGTACGACCCCGACTACGGCAGCGACATCGTGCCGGTGCCCATGACGAACGGGCGCACGACGACGACCATGGAGTACGTCGTGTCTCTCGAGGCGCCCGAGGCGCCGTCGGTCCCGTCGGCCGCCTACCCGCATCCGGTCGCGGCCGGCGGCACCCTGCTCCTCCCCGTGAGCGACCTCGGGGCGACGTGCCTCGTCTGCAGGGGAGGCGGTCGCCTGGAGGTCTTCTCCGTCTCGCCGTCCGATGTCGCCGAGGTCACGGCCACGGAGACGCACCTCGTGATCCGCCCGAAGGCCTCGTTCGACGGCCCGCTCGAGGTCACGGTGCGGATGGCCGACCAGTACGGCACCTGGTCGGAGCCCGCGACTATCACGGTGCCGGTGTACCGCGCCGAGCGGCCGCCCGTGGCGCAGTCCGTGCATGCGCCGCTCACGCCCGGGGAGGTCTCCGAGTTCGATCTCGCGGGGCTCGTGGCGACCGACCCCGGTGCACGTCTGTCTCTCGTCTCGTGCGGCGACGCCGTGCACGGGACGGTGGTGTGCGGCGCCGACGGCATCGCGCGCTATCTGCCCCGCGACGGCGCGCGCGCCGATCAGTTCAGCTTCCACATCGCGCAGGGCGGCGCGCAGGCGACCGGCTCCGTGACGCTCTCGCTCCCCGACGGCGACCTGCCCACGGAGGGCCTCGTGTCCGCCCAGCCGGTCGAGCCCGCGGAGCGGGTGCCGCGCGCCGAGCTCGAGGCCGCGCAGCAGGCGCAGCGCGACAAGGAGGTCGAGGCCGCGGAGGCGCGTGGCGAGGAGCCGCCGGCAGAGGACGAGGACGTCGAGCTCGTCGGCCTGCGCGTGCCCCTGCGTCTCGCGCCGGCGACGCCCGTGGAATCGGAGCGCTCCGCGGGCGTCTTCCGACCGCTCGGCGCGCTGCTCGACCGGGTGGGCGCCCGATGACCCCGAAGACCCCGAACGACCGAGAGGACGCGAGCCGATGAGCGTGCGCCTGACCCTGCAGACGACGCCCGCGCAGGCCGATTCCTGGCTGCTCGACGTCGACGAGGCGACGACGGTCGGCGAGGTCGCCGAGTCGCTCGGCGTGAGCCCGCAGCTGCTCGCGGGCGGCGCAGACCCGGCGACGTCGCTCGCCGGGGCCGGTCTGCTCTCCGGCGCGGTCATCCCCGACCGGGCTGCGCCCGAGCCCGACCCGCGCACCGTGCGCCTGGAGATCGTCGGCGGTCCGTTCGCGGGCCAGACCGTCCCCGTCGAGCGCGGGCAGGCGCTCACCGTCGGCTCGGGCGAGGGCGACGACGTGCGCGTCGTCGACCCGGCGCTCGCACCCGCCCACCTGACGATCCAGATCGCCCTCGGCGGGCCATCCGACCCCCTCCTCGCGACGATCACCCCGGCGGCCGGGGCGAAGACGCTCGTCAACGACGTCGCGATCACCGCGCCCGAGCGCATCGTGCCGGCCGACCTCGTCCAGATCGGCAGCCTCGTGCTCCGCATCGGCATGGCGCCGCACGCCGACGCCGACCTCACCGACACGATCGGGGGCCGAGGATTCAACCGCCCGTCGCGCGTCCCCGCGCGCGCGGTGCAGCCGTCCATCCAGCTCCCGGGCGACAAGCCGGACGACCCCGATCAGTCGCCTCTGCCGTGGCTGTCGGCCGTCATCCCCGTCGTGCTCGGCGTGACCATGGCCATCCTCTTCCAGCGGCCCGTCATGCTGCTCATGGCCGCGGCGAGCCCGATCATGGTGATCGGCTCGTTCCTCACGCAGCGCAAGCTCGCGCAGAAGAAGGGGCTGAAGACCGAGCAGCAGTGGATCGACGAGGTCCGCGTCGCGGGTGAGCGCATCCGCGATCTCGTCAAGCGCCAGCGCCTGGCCGCCTGGTACCGGCTGCCCGACCCCGTGGTCGTGCGCGACATCGTCCTGCGCCCGCTCTCGCGTCTATGGGAGCGGCGCAAGGCCGACGACGACGCCATGGCGCTGCGCGTGGGCGTGACCGAGATCGACCTCGACGTGCGCTTCGAGGGCGGCGGCCGCGACCGCGGCGCCGAGCAGCGCGTCGGCGTCGGGCCCGCGCCCGTGGCCGTCGACTGCCGCGCGGGCGTCGTGGGCGTGGCGGGGCCGGCCGACGCCGTGCGGTCGCTCGCGCGCTCGATGGTGCTGTCGTTCGCGGCGCTGCGCAGCCCCCGCGACGCCGAGGTCATCGTGCTGTGCGACGACGGCGCGGAGGCCGAGTGGGGGTGGACGAGCTGGCTCCCGCACGCGCACACCGCCGAGCACGTGCCCGCCCTCATCGGCAACGACGACGACACGCGCCGCGAGCGGCTGCGGGAGATCGCCGTCGCCCTCGACGTGCGCATGCGGATGGCCGGCCAGCGCGGCTACGAGGCGCCCACCGACGTGCTCGTCGTCGTCGACGGGGCGCGCCGCTTCCGCATGCTGCCCGGCATGGTGCCGCTGCTCGAGCACGGAGCGCAGCACGGCATCCACGTCCTCGCGCTCGACAGCGACCGATCGCGCCTGCCCGAGGAGGCGACGAGCGTCGTGGTCGTCGACCCGTCTGATCCGTCGATGGCGTCGCTCGAGCGGCCGGGCGGCTACTTCCCGTCGGTGCTGCTCGACGGCGTCTCGGTGCCGCAGTGCGAGCGGATGGCCAGGGCGCTGTGCTCGCTCGAGCACGTCTCGGGGGTGGGCGACGAGGCGATGCTGCCGACGAGCGTGCGGATGGTCGACCTCCTCGGGATCGACCTCGAGGATCCGTCGCCGCTCGTGCGCCGCTGGAACGCGCAGCCGCGCAACACCTACGTCGTGGTCGGCGCGAACGCCGACGGGGAGTTCGCCCTCGACATCTCGCGCGACGGCCCGCACGCCCTCGTGGCGGGAACGACCGGATCGGGCAAGTCGGAGTTCCTGCAGGCGCTCGTCGTGGGCCTCGCGATGGCCAACCGGCCGGACGCGCTCAACTTCGTGCTCATCGACTACAAGGGCGGGTCGGCGTTCGCCGACTGCGAGCGCCTGCCGCACACCGTCGGCATGGTCACGAACCTCGACGCGCGCGAGACCGAGCGCGCGCTCGCGTCGCTCGACGCCGAGCTCAAGCGCCGCGAGCAGGTGCTCCGCGAGATGGGCGCGAAGGACGTGGACGCCGCGTGGGCGAAGGATGCCGAGACGGCAGCCCGCCGCGGTCTCGCGCGCCTCATGCTCGTGATCGACGAGTTCGCCGAGCTGCGCACCGAACTGCCGGAGTTCATCGACGGCCTCGTGCGGATCGCCCGCGTCGGCCGCTCGCTCGGCGTCAACCTCGTGCTGGCGACCCAGCGGCCCTCCGGCGTCGTCACGCCCGAGATGCAGTCGAACATCAACCTGCGCGTCGCCCTGCGCGTGACCGATCGCAACGACTCGTCCGACGTGCTCGGCTCGGGCGAGGCCGCGCTCATCAGCCCGTCGACCCCCGGGCGGGGCTTCGTGCGCCTGGGGCCGTCGGCGGCGCCGATGGGCTTCCAGACGGCGCGCGTCGCGGGCATCCGCCCCGGCGCCGTGCGCGCGACGAAGGTGCTGCCGCCCAAGGCGCCGATCACGTGGGATGCGCTCGGCTTCCCCGTGAAGTACCCGCCCGCTGCCGCGCACGCCGAGAACCACGACCACGACGACACGGATCTGCGCGCGCTCGTGAACCTCATCACGGCCGCGTCGGACCAGCTCGGCATCGCGAAGAATCCGAGCCCGTGGCTCGTCCCGCTGCCGGTGACGCTTCCGGTCGAGCGGTTCGAGGGGGAGGCGCTGCGGGAGACCGAGATCGTCCTCGGCCTGGAGGACGTGCCGAAGGCGCAGGCGCAGCGCACGCTCACGTGGGACATCGCGACCGGCTCGCACCTGCTCTTCGCGGGCGGGGCCCTGTCGGGTCGCACGACGGCGCTGCGCACGGTGCTCGCGCAGGTGGTCGAGCGGGTCGACCCGGGCGACGTGCACCTCTACATCGCCGACTTCGGCAACGGCGCCCTCCTGCCGCTCGCGGACGCCCCGCACTGCGGCGCGGTCGTCACCCAGCTCGACAGCGACCGGCTGCCGCGCCTCATGCAGCGCCTCCTCGAGGACCTCCAGCGCCGCCAGACGGTGCTCTCCAGCGCGGGCGTCGGGCACATCTCCGAGCAGCGGCGGAACGCGCCGGAGGCCGCGCTGCCCTTCGCGATCGTCGCGGTCGACGGCTGGGAGCGCCTGCTCTCGTCGATGGGGCCCGACCAGCTCCTCGCCTTCCGCGAGCAGTTCATCCGACTCCTGCGAGAGGGCCCCGCCGTGGGCGTGCGCGTCGTGATGACGGGCGACCGCGGCATCTTCGGCGACAAGGTCACGAACTTCGTCGACACGCAGTACGTGCTGCCGGTGCGCGACATCGCGGACTATCGCGCGGCGGGCATCCACGCGAAGGATGTCCCGACCGATCTCCCGCAGGGACGCGTGCTCTTCGGCGCCGAGGCGGCGGAGGCGCAACTGGCCGTGCTCGGTCGCGACACAAGCGGCGAGGCCCAGACGACGGCGCTGCGGCGCGTCGTCGAGCGCGTGCGCGACGCGTTCGACGAGCGCGGGGGAGCGACCGGCCCCGAGCCGTTCCGCGTCGACCCGCTGCCGAAGTACATCGCGCTGTCGGCCGTGCGCGACCTCCCCGTGGCGGAGGGCGACGACCCCGACGGCATCGTCGTCGCGGTCGGGGGCGACCGACTCGCGCGCTGCACGCTCACGTGGCCGGGCGACGGCGGCTTCGTCGTCTCGGGCACGCGGCGCTCGGGGCGCTCGTCGACGCTCGCCGTCATCCTGCGCCAGCTCGCCGAGCGCGGCGACCACGCGGTGGTCGTCGCCCCCCGGCCCTCGCCGCTCAGCGATCTCGCGCGCGACATGGGTGTGCCGGTCATCGAGAGCGCGGCACTCACCCCGCTCGAGCTCGACGAGGTGCTCGCGCCCTTCCCCGGGGTCGTGACGTTCGTGGTCGACGACGTCGAGCAGCTCAAGAACGCCCCGCTTGACCACGCCCTCACGGGCGTGCGGCACCGTGCCGTCTTCATCGTGGCCGTCGACGCCGAGTCGACGTCGACCCTCTTCGGCGGTCCGTTCGTCGAGGCCAAGCGCTCGCGGCGCGCGATCGTGCTCCGCCCGGAGGCCGCCCTGTACGGCACCCAGGCCGCGGGCGCGGCCATCCCGAAGTTCATGCTCGGGCAGGTGCCGATCGGCGGCGGGGTGCTCTCCACGCCCCGCGGCTGGCTGCCCGTCCGCGTTCCCGACATCCGCCAGTGAGGAGCTGACATGGCATCGGCACGCTGCGCGTACTGCGCTGCGACACTCGAACCCAGCAGCATGTACTGCCTCGCCTGCGGGCAGCTCGTCCTCACCACGCGCGCCGACCGCGCCGCCGACGACGGGTGGGAGCCGACGGAGCGCTCGGCGGCGCCGGCACCCGCGGAGCCGGCCGCGGCTTCGAGGGCCGGCACCGCGCCATCCGCCCCCTCCTGGACGCCGCCCGACATCGCACCGCCCGCGACCCGTGCCGCGGCCCGGGCGCGCGAGGCCTGGGGCGAGCGGGTCCGACTCGTCTTCTCGACAGGGGAGGACGTCATCGTCTCGGGCAGCGCGGTCATCGGGCGGCGACCCGAGCAGACTGCTGCGACCCTCGGGGCACAGGCCGTGGAGGTCGCCGACACGACCCGGTCGATGTCGCGCGTGCACCTGTACCTCGAGCTCGAGCGGGGCACCCTGCGGGCCGGCGACGCCGGTTCCGGAAACGGCTCATCGCTGCGCCGCGGCGACCGGACCATCCCGCTCCCTGTGGGCGAGGACCGCGTCGAGGTGCGCCCGGGCGACGCCCTCCGCGTCGGCGACGTCGACATCGCGCTCTCGCCGGCCTGAGCCGGTGGTGGTGCCGGTGGTGGCGCGGCTGCCGGTGGTGGCGCGGCTGTTGGGGTCGGCGCCGGGGTGGCGGTGCGGCTGCCGGGGTCGCAGTTCGCGGCCGAGTTCGGCCGTTTGGGGCCGGGAAGTGCGACCGGAGTGGCGGTGCGGCTGCCGGGGTCGCACTTTGCGGCTGTATTCGGCCGTTTGAGGCCGGGAAGTGCGACCGGGATCAGGCGCGACGGCCGCCGAGCGCGTCACGCACGCGTCGGACGAGCTCGCGCGGATTCGCCAGCAGCGGTGCGGTGACCTCGACGACCGTCCATCCCGCTGCGCGCAGTGACGCGATGCGCTCCACGTCGCGAGCCCACGAGGCGCCGTGCAGCATCCCGAGGTACTCGATCGCCACGCGCTCGCGGCGGTAGAGCATGTCGACGCAGGCGAGGAATCGTCCGGAGTCGTCGAACACGTCGCCGTTGAGCTCCGGCTCCGGCAGTCCGCCGCAGACGAGCTCGAACCGGACGCGCGATTCCTTGGGCGACCAGGCGTCGGGACGGATCCATCCGACCGCCTCGCGCAACCTGACGATTCCCTGCCACCGGCCGGTCGCGAGCGCGGCCTCGAGCTGCGCGACGGTAGCGAGGGGAGGTCGTCCGGGCGTCGGCCGGCCGACGCCTTCGCGCCAGACCCGGCAGAAGAAGTCGCCGAGAGCGATGAGATCCGGCAGCGGAAGCGTTCCGAGGCCGGCCCAGGTCGTCGCCGGCGAGGTGACGAGCAGGCCGGCGTGCTCGCGGAGCGACGTCATCTTCGCCTGCGCGCGGTGCCGGATGACGCCTCGAGCGCGAGGAAGCGCCATCGGTCCGATCACCCCCACGTGGACGCCGAGGTGCGTCTCGTCCGCGACAGCTCCGTCCGGCGTGAACACCAGGGGCAGCGGCGCGCCCCAGACCGACGCTGCCGTCTCGCGGCAGAAGAAGTGGCCGGGATGCAGGCGATGCGCGTACGCCCTGGCGAGTCGGAGCCGCTGCTGCCGCTGCCGTTCGTAAGGGTCCTCGACCTCGAGCGGAGCCAGGTCGACCGTGCGGATGCCGCGAAACGGGCGCCCGAGATCGGCCGCGCGCAGGCGCTTCTCCCCGACGCCCAGCGCGCGTGCGTCGCGCACGGCGAAGGTGTCGCCGAGATCCTGCGGGAGGTTCATCCGGTGCCGGCCCATCTCCTCACCGTCGCACCAGCTCGCCGAGGCGCGTCCGCGTTCTCCACAGCCACCGCGACCCCTGGCTGGCAATCCCCGAACGTTCCGGTCGCAGTTCGCGGCCCCCATCGTCGATTTGGGGCCGCAAACTGCGACCTGGGCGGTGGTGGCGCTCTTCCCGGGGGCAGATCCCGGCGGATCCCGGCGGATCCCGGCCTATCCGGGCGGATGTCGGCGCGTCGACGACGGCGCTGTGCAGAGGGCGTCGAGGCGCGTCCGGGAGACGCCCTTCGCGTCGACGCCGGCGACATCCCCTGCCGCCGGTCCGCCGGCTGCGCTTGGGCACTCCTCCCCACAGACGGATTTCGGGCCCGCGGCTAGCGTGGAGGCGACCCCGATCATCTGGGGTCAGGGGGCACGACTTCACCGCGCAGCGCGGTCACACCACGGAGGAAGAAATGGCAGAGATCAAGGTCACATCCGAGTCGCTCGCCAGCGTCGCGGGACAGCTCTCGAGCGGATCGCAGTCGATCGAGTCGCAGCTGTCGAACCTCAAGTCCCTCGTCGAGGGCCTCATCGCGGGCGACTGGAACGGCCAGGCGTCGCAGAGCTTCAACGAGCTCTACTCGCAGTGGGACCAGGCGGGCATCCAGCTCAAGGAGTCGCTGCAGGGGATCAGCGACCTCCTCAACCAGGCCGCGCTCTCGTACGAGGACAGCGAGTCGGCGATCGCCGCGACGTTCAACGGCTGATCCGTCGCGGTCGTCGGCGTCCGCGCCGACGACCGCGCCTGCGTAGGGGGCTTCCATGGTGCAGTTCAGGGTGCGGGCCGAGTCGCTCGCCGAGGTCGCGGGCCTTCTCGGCTCGGTGATCGCGACGTTCGACGGCAACATCTCGTCGGTCGACTCGCAGGTCCAGAACGCGCTTCAGAACTGGAAGGGCGACGATGCCGAGTCGTTCCGGCAGAACTGGTCGCGGTTCGTCGCCCTCTCCGAGCAGGTGCGCCTGTCGCTGACCGGGCTGCAGAACGGCCTCATCTCCGCCGGCGTGAGCTACGACACGACCGAGAGCGGGCTCCGCCAGGGGATGGCGCAGACGGTGCCGAGCGTGCAGGGCCTGCGCAAGCACGCCGTGCAGTTCGAGGAGGGCGTCGCCCGAGGCGAGGCCCGCGCCGAGGACATGGCCGAGTTCTTCGGCCGCGACTACGCGGGCGACGACGAGGTCGAGCGCTTCGGGGGAGGCGCTCTCGGTGGCTCGAAGGGCCGCTACACGGGTGGCGGCTCGGGCGACACCGACGGCGACGGCGACGACGACTCGATCGGCACGACGCCGTTCCTGTCGGACGAGTCGGTCGAGGAGCTGCACGGCGACGACAGCGAGCTCGAGGCGGGCTTCGTCGAGACCGAGGACGGCGTCGTGCAGAAGCCCGAGGACGACGTCGACGCGGGCTCGGACGGCGACGCTGCCTCGGATGGCGGTGCGCCAGCGGATGGCGGCGCGGGCGCGGGCGAGGACGCCGCCGGGCTCGACGCCGAGGGGCAGCCGGCTCCCGCCGATCTGCCGCCGGCTGCGGACTCGTCGATCCACGGCGACGCGGTCCCCGCCGAGTTCGAGCGGCTCGCGCCGGAGCAGCGCGCCGAGGCGCCATCGCTCGATGCGCCGTCCTTCGAGGCCTTCGTCGGCGAGCAGCGGGTCGAGGCCCCGTCGCTGCAGGCCGAGTCGCTCCGGGCCGAGATGGGCGCCGTGAGCTTCGAGAGCCCGTCGCTGCAGGCCGAGTCGCTGCAGGCCGACGTCGAGCTCTCGTTCGATGACACGCAGGGGGAGCGATGACCGATCAGCAGGCCGATCCCGCCGAGCTCAAGGCGCTCGAGCAGGCGATGACCGAGCTCGTGGGCTACTGCGACGCGCTCCGGAGCGGGGCGTCCGGGTTCGCGTACATGCTCCCGAACGAGTGGCAGGGGCCCGCCATGCAGGCGTTCCTCGGCGCGTTCAACTCCTGGGCGCTCGGCGCCGAGGCCATGCGCCTGAGCGCGGAGGGCCTGCAGAAGCAGGTGCACGCCGCTCAGGTCGCGTACGAGACCTCGGTCGACGCCATGGAGGACTACTGGTCGACCCTCGCGGCGGCTCTGGGATAGGCACGATGTCGAAAGAAGTGAAGATCACCGCGGCCACGATCGAGGCCGACGCCGCCACGTATCGGAACGCCGCGCAGCAGCTCGAGTCGGCCGTCTCGGTGGCGAAGGGGTCGCTGAGCGGCGTCGCGGGCATGGCCGGCGACGACAACGCCGCCGAGGACTTCGCCGGCGGCGGCGACGACGGCTACGACGCGACGGCCACAGCCGTGCTCCAGTCGGTCCAGAGCATCGCGAACGGCTACTGGATCATGGCCGCCGCGCTCGAGAACACCGCGCGGATGTACCGCGCCGCGCAGTCTCCCGGTGCGGGTCAGACTCCGACGATCGAGAAGGCGACGGCGACCGAGGTCAAGGACGAGAAGGGCATCGACGCCCCCTCGGCTCTCGGCCCGGGTCTCCCCGGCGTGCTCGGCGAGTTCCAGGAGATCATCGAGTGGGGCCTCCAGCAGGTCGGCGTCGTGATCCCCACGGGCGACGAGGACAAGCTCGCGCGCGGATCGACCGCGTGGATCACCCTCGCGACGACGGTGCGCACCTGCGGCACGACCGCCGACGGCGCGCTCTCGTGGATCGGCGGCATGAGCCTGCCGCAGCAGGCGATGGTCCAGACGTCGCACGACGGCCTCCGCGCCTCCACGACCGCGATCGCCGGCAACGCCGAGAGCCTCGCGACGCGCATCGACGACTTCGTCGAGCAGCTCAAGATCATGCGCGAGCAGCTGAAGGACTTCCTGCAGCAGATGGCGCTCGAGCTCGCCGTGGATCTCGCGATCACGGGCATCCTCGGCGCCCTCACCTTCGGGCTCGGCGCGATCGCGGGCTCCGCCAAGGCCGCCGCGACCGTCGTGCGCTGGGCCATCAAGATCAAGAACCTCATCGACAAGCTGAAGAACGCTCTCCGCGCGATGCGCGGGGCGCGCGGGGTGACGGCACGCGCCGCGCTCGCCGCGGGCCGTGAGGGCCTCCAGTCGGCGATCTCGAGCTCCGTCTCGACGGCGATCATGAACGCCGCGCACGACGAGAACGACCCGTCCTATCAGCAGCAGGATGTCGGCACCGCCTTCATCTCGGCGTTCGCGGGCGGCGCGGTCGCCTCCCCGGTCTCGCGCGGGCTCGGCGGATCGGGCGGCCCCGGCTTCCGGAGCGGGCTCCGCCAGGTCGGCGGCGAGACGGCGGGCGGTGCACTCGACGGCCTCGCGAGCGGCGCGGTGGATGCCGCGATGAACGGCACCGAGTTCAACCCGCTGAGCGCGGCGGTGGGCGGCATGATCATCGGCGGCGTCATGTCCACCGGCATGCGCGGCGGCACGAGCGCCGTGAACGCGGGCCGGAACGCCCTCGGGCTCAACAACGGGCGCACGGTGACGCCGAACCCGGCCGGCGACACGAGCGGCAACGCCTCGCCGAGCCAGAACGCGGGCACGACGACGAACCTGCCCGACAGCCCGGCCACGGGCGGAAGCGTCGGCGGCGGATCGTCGAACGGCGGCGGCGGGACGGGCCGCACCGACTACGACGGTCCGACCCCCGGCGGCGTGGGCAGCGGCGGATCGACGACCACCGGCGGCGGCGGAGCGGGCACGTCGGACTACGACGGCCCGACCCCGGGCGGCGGAGCGGATGGCGGCGGCGCGGGAGGCGACGGCGGTCACGTCGACGTGCCCACCGATGCGAGCCCCGACGCGCCGGCCGAGCTCCCGGGCGACGGCCCCTCGGCCGAGACCCCGGAGAACGGCTCTGCCCCGGAGAACGGTGCGGGCGACAGCGGCACGGATGGCACGACGCCCGACGCGACGCAGAGCACCCCGGAGACCACGTCGCCCGACGGCACGACTCCCGAGAGCGCGCCGCCGGATGGCGCGACCCCGGAGAGCGCGACGCCGGATGGCACGACTCCCGACGGCGCGACGCCGGACAGCGCGACGCCGGACAGCACGACTCCCGAGGGCGCGACGCCGGATGGCACGACTCCCGAGGGCACCACGCCGGAAGGCACGTCGCCGGACGGCGCGGCCCCGGACAGCACCACGCCGGATGGCACGACCCCGGAGAGCGCGACGCCGGACAGCACGACTCCGGACGGCACAGCCCCCGAGGCCACCTCCCCGGAGGCCACCTCCCCGGAGGCCACCTCCCCGGAGCCGGGCGCGCAGACGGATTCTCCGTCGGACGGCTCGGCGGAGTCCCCTGCGGCGGGCGATTCGGACGCATCGCCCGAGAGCTCGACAGACTCCGCCTCGAACGCAGACGCCTCGCCGCAGGAGAGCTCGACGAGCACCGAGTCGCCCGACTCGAGCACGGACGCCGCTGCGGACAGCGACCAGACGCCCGCTGCCGCGGCCGCCGGTCGTGCATCGACGCGCGAGACCGACGCGGCGCCGGCCGATGCGGATGCCGGGCAGAGCGCGGGCGACGGCGCCGGAACCGAGGCCGCGACCTCGGCCGAGTCTGACGCCGACGCGTCGTCCGACGCCGATGAGTCAAGCCACGCCGACGACTCCGGTGACACCGAGGAGTCCCGCGACGGCGAGAGCGACCAGCAGGACGCGGACCAGCAGGAGGCCGAGGAGGCTGCCGCGGCCGGAGCGGCTTCCGCCGCCGCGGCGGCGGGCGTTCTGGCCGCCCCGCGCGCGATGCCGTTCCGTGGGGCGGGAGCCGGAACCGGCAGCGTCGCCGGCGGTCATGGCGCGGGTGCCGGCAACGGCTCTTCGTCGTCCGGCGACTCGTCGTCCAGCGACCCGATGAGCTCGCCGGATCAGTTCGGGAACGGGTGGGATCGCGCGCAGAGCCCCGTCGGGTCGAACCCGATCGATCCGGCCTACGGCGCCCCGCGGGGGCCGGGCAACAGCGGGCAGCTCGATCCGCGGTACACCCACCCGGGCGCGGTCCGCCCGGACGTCCAGCACCTCGTCACCGACCCCGGTGCCCCGTACGGGCGCGACGACGCCGGCAATCCGCTCTCGCAGGCGGACTGGGAGTCGCGGTACACCGACGCGAACAACCGGCCCGTGTATCCCGGCAACGACGGCGGCGACCCGGGGTCGTATCGGCACATCACCGACCTCGACGTGTTCCACCAGAACTACGGCGGGCAGCTCGATCGCATGGGCGGTCCCCAGGGCGACTACTTCTCGCTTCCCGGCACGCCGTTCGAGGCGCGCGCCCTTCCGCCGGGCAACCTCCGCGCGGACTACACGATCCGCGATCTCGTGAGCCTCCCTCCGGGCGGGCGGATCGAGGTCTCCCGGATCGCGCCGGCCTTCGGGCAGCCGGGCGGCGGCCTGCAGGTGCGCATCCTCGACGGCAGCGGCCGGCCGATGTCGCAGGAGGCTCTCGAGCGCGGCGGCCACCTCCGCGATCCCGATGCCCCGGACGCGTCCGACGGATCGAGCACGCGGAACGGCGCCGCGACCGGACACGACGCGGACGCCTCGGATGGCGGTGCGGACGCCTCGGATGGCGGTGCGGACGCGGACGAGACGAGTGCGGCCTCCGACGACCAGTCCGCGGCCCAGGAGGGCGAGCGCGACCCGCGGTCGCCCTCGCCCGAGGACAGCCCCGAGCAGATCCGCGACAAGATCGACGAGGCGCTGGGGCAGTCGAACACGGGCTACGACCCGTACGACCTCTCGAACGGGTACGCCGAGAACTGCGGGAACGTCGCGGCGAACATGCACGACTTCCTGAGCGGCCAGCCGATCCGGGATGCCGACACCGGCACGCTCGACATCGATGAGATGGAGTCACGCACGGGGCTGCCGCAGACCCCGATGACGCCGGAGCAGATCGAGGCCACGCTGCGCGCTCAGGGACCGGGCTCCCACTGCGTCGTCGGCGTCGACCGCGGCGACGACCTCGACGGGCACTGGTTCAACGCGGTGTTCGACGGCGAGCAGGTCTGGGTCGTCGACGGCCAGGACGGCACGCGGTCGCCGTGGCCGCCGGACGAGCCCGACGCGACGAACTGGGACGCGTCGATCGACCCGTCCGACGTCGTCGACGGAGGCGACGGCGCGGATGCCGGCGCCGACGGGGACGGCTCGGGTGGGGACCGGACGGGCGGGCGGCGGATGCAGCCCGTGCACACGGGACAGGACGCCGCGGGCCGGCACACGTACACGGTCGACTGGGATCGTCCGAGGACGCCGTTCGCGAAGCAGAGGGGGCTGGAGCCGAACGCCGTCTACGAGGTGAAGGGCCGGGGGACGTTCTACACCGACGCTTCCGGCACGGTGACCCGCGTGGAGACCTCGTACAGCTCGGACGGACTGAATCCCGACCTCCACAATCCGCAGCCGAATACGACCTATGTCGTGACCACGGAGAACGGCAACAGCACCCACACGTTCGAGACGGACCATCGGGGCCGGACGATCGAAGCGCACACCGACAGCCTCGACTTCGACGACGCGCGCCGATCGGAGAGCGTGCAGAGCCGTGTCGGTCGGCAGGGCGGAGCCGACTACGACGGCGGGCACCTGTTCGGCAATCAGTTCGGCGGCGGCGGCGAGAGCGTCAACCTCGTCGCGATGCTGCGCGACGTCAACCAGAACAGCGGAGCGGACAGCTTCTACGCGCTCGAGCAGCACTGGGCCGACCTCCGCCGCGCCCACCCGCAGACGCCGATCGAGGTGCGGATCTCGCCGATCTACGATGGGAACGCCAAGACGCCGGATGTCATCCAAGTCCGCTGGACGGAGAACGGACAGGTGAAGATGAGGGAGTTCTTCAATGACGACATCTGATGACGCGGCGGTCGAACCTCCCTTCCTCGTCGAAGCGCGGCTCCGAGAGGAGATCGCGAGGACCCTCGCGAGCGCCGCACCCGACGACTGGGAGGCCATCCGCTACCGCGCCGCGGCCGTCGCCGGCGTCGCGGATGTGACGATCTCCCTCGTGCGGGACGGACGCGAGGAGCCCTTCCTCGACGCTCCGTCGGTCGCGCTGCCACGGAGGCGACTCCGCGCGGCGATGTACCGGCCGGGCGAGGGGACCTGGTTCTCGCTCGAGCTCGAGGTGTCCCGGAGCGGGTCGGTCGAAGCCCGATACGACTACGACGGCGAGCCGGCCTTCCACGTCGCCCCGGCGGCGAGTGCATGGGTGCAGGACCAGGAGCGGTTCCCGCGCGATCCGGAGAACCAGCCGGACTGGCTGAAGCGCAAGCTCGAGGAGGCGTCGTCGTGAGCGGCGCATCACCCTCTCCGGCGCAGCAGCGTCTCATCGACGTCGGTGTGGCGTACTGGCGGCGGATGGTGTCGGAGGACGCTCCGCTCGGCGTCGAGCTGCTGCCGGACGACGATGCGGTCGTCGTCTCGCACGCCGTGCGCGGCGGAGGGCGGATCTACGTCGCCGCCGATGAATCCGTCCTGTTCGCGGGGTCGGGGGCGCCCCCGCACGAGGCGATCGAGGTCTTCCGGTCGGGGCGGCGCACGCCGCCGGAGCAGTTCCGGCCGCGCGACGGCCGCCGGTGACGATGCGCACGAGCTTCTCGGCGCCTCCGCCCCACGGCCCGGACGCGCCCCTCGTCGACGAGGCCGAGCTCGACATCTGGGGCGCGCGTGCGATCCGGCATGCGTCCTGGGCGAGAGAGCTCCTCGGCCGGCTCGCGGCGCAGCGCGGGGAGCATCTCGACCGGGAGAGCCTCCGCTACGCGGTGACAGCGGGTCCGGACGAGCTCGCGGCCGTGTGGGCAGCGGGGCACGCCGTCGTGTACGTCGCGCCCGACGGCTCCGTGTGGCATGCGGACGCGGAGAGCGTGCGCCGAGAGGACTACGAGGACTTCGCACGGGGAGAGCGGACGCCGATCGAGCGGTTCGGCGCGCCGGCCGACACGGGCGACCTCGCCCGGTCGGCGATCCCGGGTCTGGCCGAGGATCTGGCCGCGCGCGCGGGACTCGACGTCCTCCCGCGCCGAGCAGGGGTGCTGCTCGCGGTGGGCGACATGGAGTTGGAATGGCTCATCGCGGAGGAGGACGGCGTGCTCGTCGCCTTTCGCGTCGAGCGGGGCTCCGCGCGAGAGCTCGCGCGATCGTCCGACGCGTCCGTCGTGGTGCGCGCTGTCGAGTCCTCGCTCGGTCTCCTGGGCGACTGAACGGCCCTCAGCCGTCGACGCGGATCCGCTCGAGCGCTCCGCTGACGACGAGATCGCGGATGCCGACGAAGTCCTGAGCGAGCGTGCAGCGGAGGCCTCCGCCGCGCTGGCCGAACCAGGGCTGGGCGATCTCGACGCGCACGAGCACGTTCGACCGGGTGAGGAACGCATGCCGTTCCGAGCCCTCGGGCAGCACGCCGACCGGCGGGAGAGAGCGTGCTTCGTAGGCCGTCCCGTAGGGGAAGAGCATCGTGCCGTCGAGAGCGCCGATCCGGTCCAGCGCGACGCCCGACGGCAGCTCGATGAGGAGCGAGCCGTTCGCCGCGCGGTCCTGCAGATCGGCGAAGTGCGCCGTCGCATCCTGCACGGCGCGCTCGACCTCCGCCTCCGGCAGTGTCGTCTCCTCCGGGATCGGGCGGTCCAGGTACGCGAGCAGGAGCGTGGCGGCGGCGTCCCCGTCCGGCGCCGACCCGAGCGCGAAGGCGCGCCCGTAGTCGACGGTCTCCAGCAGCCATCCGTCGGCGTCGGGGGAGAGGCGCAGCGCACCCTCCAGCGCGGGGCCGTCGTCTCCGGGCAGGATCACCGCCCGAGGGTGCACGGATCGGCGCGCGAGTTCCTGCCGCAGCGTGTCGAACATGCCTCGAGCCTAGCCAGCGCGCCCGCCGGGCGCGGGTCTCCGGCATGGGCAGGACGACCCGCTGGCGCGCCCGTCCCGGGTGCCGCGCATGCGCATGGGCTGAACTCCCCATGCCGCGGACGGGGAGCGGATGGCCCGCGCCTCTAGCATGGAGGATCGCGAATGCCGTCGCGCCCGCGCGACGGCGAGGCAGGACCCACGGAGCGGAGCAGGACTGTGTCGACGACCGCGGACACCCTCGCGCAGCGCTGCGAGCGGCTGCGCGAGCCGGTGACCCAGCTGACCGCCGTGAGCATCGGCGCTGCGGTGAGCCCGACGGGCATCGCGGAGGCGCTCGTCGCGGCGCGCGAGGTGCAGGCCATCCTCGAGGATGACAGCTCGGCCATCGAGCCCGGAGCCTTCGCCGACTGGCTCCCGACGGCCCGTTCGACCGTGCGCGGCATGGTCGAGGCGCTCGAGCGCGGCGACGCCGCGGAGTCCTACCGGCTCTTCACCGACCAGTCCACGGGCTTCTACCGTCTCGCGCTCGGGTGCGCGGGATTCCCGGGGTGGTGAGGATGGCCCTGCAGGAGATCGAGCGCGGGCTCCTCCGCGCGCAGCCCGAGCGGTTCGCGCAGGAGCGCTCGCGACAGAAGCTCGTCGGGTACGGCATCGCCGCGGGCGTGCTGCTGCTCGCCGCGATCATCGGCACGGCGAGCCTGCCCGCGTTCTGGGCGCACTTCAGCGGGATGGCGCAGGCCGGGTACGACCCCGTGCGCCCGTTCCGCGGCGCGGGGATGGGGTTCGTGGGGGTCGTGATCGCCCTCGTGTTCCTGTGGCTCTTCGGCCTCCTCTTCGCCCATGCCGCGATCTTCCGCGCACGCAACTGGGTCGAGCGCGCGTCGGGTCACCGCATCCGCACGGGCCGGACCGCCCGGTTCGGGGACGTCGGCGCGTACGACCGCTGGCTCGCGCAGATCCAGTCCGGCGGCCTCGCGTCGTTCCCCGACGCGGCCGGCGGCGCCGGCGCGGGGAAGGCCATCCTGCAGACCGTCGAGGATCGCGAGGGCGGCCGCGTCTTCGTGTGGCTCGAGGCGGCCGACGGGCGCCACGCATCGTTCGAGTTCGAAGGCGCGCCCGCCCGGGCGCTGATGACGCCCGCGGGGTGACATGAGCGGCTGGGCGATCATCGACGCACGGGAGGCGGCGCCGGAGCCGACCCCCGTGAGCGTCGACCGCGCCGCTCAGCTCGGCCTCCGGGCCGCGCCGCTCGGGCGCCGCATCGGCGCGGCGGCGATCGACGCCCTCCCGGCCGCCGTGTTCGCGGCGCCGGTCGCGCTCGCTCCCCGCGCCATTCTCTCCGGCGAGCTCCTCTGGATCCTCATCGCCGCGACGGGTGCGCTCCTCCTCGTCGTCTACGGGCTCGTGCAGCTCGCCTCGCACGGTTCGCGCGGTCAGACGTTCGGCAAGCAGCTGCTGCAGCTGCGCACCGTCCGCGCCGACACGCTCCGTCCGATCGGATTCTGGCGCGCGGTCCTCAAGGCCGGCATCCCCGTCGCCGCGGGCGTCGTGCCCGTGGTGGGAACCGCCGTCGTGCTGCTGTCGCCGCTGTGGGATCGCGAGGGACGCCGCCGCGGCTGGCACGATCATGCGGCGCGCGCGTGGCTCATCGACCTGCGCGCGGTCGACCCGACCGACCCGATCGCGTTCGAGGCCGCGCGCGGCCGGGCCAGGGCGCGCGTCGACGCCGCGCCCGTGCCATTCGCCGCGCCATCGCCGTCGCCATCCGCTGCCGCGCCGTCGTCATCCGCCGCGTCCGCGCCGTCGCCAACCGCCGCGTCCGCGCCATCCGCGCCGGCCGAGCCCGCACCATCCGCATCGGCGCAGGCGCGCGTGCGCCTCGACACGGGCGAGGAGTACCTCGTCTCGGGGCTCTGCCTCGTCGGCCGGATGCCCGCACCCGAGCCCGACGAGCGCGTCGCCTACGCGCTGCCCGTCCGCGACGACGCGCGCTCGGTGTCCAAGACCCATTTCGCCCTCGACGTGCGGGCCGAAGGGATGGCGGTCCTCGATCGCGGTTCCGGCAACGGCACGCGCGTCATCCGAACCGGCGTCGAGTACCCTGTCGCCGTCGGTGTCCCTGTTCCGATCCGCCCAGGCGACCGCATCCGCTTCGGCGATCGCACGATGGAGGTCCTCCATGTCTGACAACCTCATGAGCGCTCCCGACAGCGCTCCCACCGACACCGTGCCGGGGGCCGAGCGCCCGCTCCGCGTCGAGTTCGCCGGCGAGTGGTTCACGGTGAGCCCGAGAGCGCGCTTCTCGATCGGGCGCGAGGGCGACCTCGAGGTCGACGACAACCAGTACCTCCACCGGCACTTCCTCGAGCTGTCGTTCAACGACGGCCTCTGGTGGCTCGCGAACGTCGGGTCGCGCCTCGCGGCGACCGTCTCGAGCGCGGGCGGAGCGGTGCAGTCGTGGCTCTCGCCCGGCGCCCGCATGCCCGTCGTCTTCGCGCAGAGCGTGATCGTCTTCACCGCCGGCCCCACGACGTACGAGATCGGGCTGCACACGGAAGAGGCCCACTACGCCGTCTCGAGTCAGGTGCAGACGTCGATGAGCGGCGAGACGACCGTGATGCCGGTGAGCTTCACGCCCCTTCAGCGCGTGCTCATCGTCGCGCTCGCCGAGCCCATGCTGCGACGCGAGGGCGTGAGCGTGAGCGAGCTGCCGTCGTCGAGCGCCGCGGCCGCCCGGCTCGGGTGGACGATGAGCAAGTTCAACCGCAAGCTCGACAACGTCTGCGACAAGCTCGACCGGATGGGCGTGCAGGGCCTGCGCGGAGGCCCCGGCAAGCTCGCGACGAACCGCCGCGCGCGGCTCGTCGAGTACGCGGTGTCGTCGCAGCTCGTGACGCGCGCCGACCTGCCGCTCCTCGACGACGAGGCGCTGCGGAACTCGACCGAGGAGGACTGACCCCCCATCCGGTTGGATGGGGGCATGCCCTCTCCTCGCGTCGTCGTGTGCGGCCCCTCCGCCTGGAACCACCTCATCGTGCTCGACCGGCTCCCCGAGCCCGTTCCGCACATGCAGTTCGCCGAGCGCGCCTGGCACACGGCGGGCGGCACATCGGCCGGCAAGGCGCTGCACCTTGCCGACCTGGGCGTCGACGTGCGCCTGCGGACGCCGGTCGGCGACGACGCCGATGGCGCGCGTCTTCTCGCGGCGCTCGAGGCGGCAGGGGTCACGGTCGACCGGGTCGCGTCGGAGCGCACCGAGCGCCACGTCAACCTCATGGCCGACGCCGGCGCGCGCGTGTCGCTGTACGTCTCGACGCCCACCACGCCGTCGTCGGCGGATGTCGACGCGGCCGCGCTCGCCGTGGCGGAGGCCGACATGGCCGTCGTCGACCTCAGCGAGCTCGGGATGCTGCTCGTCGAGCAGTCGCTCGCGACCCCGCTGTGGATCGACCTGCACGACTACGACGGCTCGTCGGCCTTCCACGAGCCGTTCGTCCGCGCTGCCGACGTCGTCTTCATGAACGACGACCGCACCGACGACCCCTGGGCGCTCATGCGGTCGTGCCTCGACCGCGGCCCGCGCCTGGCCGTCTGCACGCGCGGAGCGGAGGGCGCGGTGGCCCTGTCGGCGTCAGACGAGCGGTTCGAGGTCGCGGCCGCTCCCGCGACCGTTGTCGACACGAACGGCGCGGGCGACGCCTTCATGGCGGGCTTCCTCGCGGCGACGGCGCGCGGGGCGGCGGTCGACGAGGCCCTGCGCGCCGCCGCCGAGCAGGCCCGCATCGCGATCGGATCGCGGCACCTGCACCCCGCGCTCGAGAGCGCCGTCGGCGACTGAGTCCGCCCCTACACCCGCAGCGCCTCCGCCACGAGATCCTGCACGCACGCGGCGCCGGCGAGCTGCCCCGACGCGACAGCGGCCGCGACCGCGTGCAGCGGCATCGGCAGGCCGGGCGGCTGCGCGATGTCGCCGGCGGCGTACACGCCCGCGCGGCTCGTGCGGCCGAACCCGTCGACGACGATCGCTCCGCCGTCGCTCATGGCGAGTCCGAGGTCCGCGGCGAACGGCGCGGCCTGCCGCCACGCGGTCGACGTGAACATCCCCGCGAAGTGCTCGCTCGAGCCATCCGAGAACCGCGCGGCGACGCCGTCGCCCTCCTGCGCGATCTCGGCGATCCGGCCCGAGCGGATGGCGGCGCCGAGCCGCGCGAGCACACCCGCCACCTCCGGGGCGACGGGCTCGTCACCGGGCAGGACGACCGTCTCGGCGGCGATCGGAGCGAGCATGGCGACGAGGCGCGGCGTGTGCTCGCCGGCCCCGATGATGCCGACGCGTCCGCCCGAGAACTCGTGCCCATGGCAGAACGGGCAGTGCGCGACGGCGTCGCCGAACGCATCGGCGAGCCCCGGGATGTCCGGCAGGGCGTCGGCCACGCCCGTCGCGAGGATCACGCGGGCCGCATCGACGCGATCGCCGTTCTCGAGCTCGAGGGCGAACGCTCCGAGGTCGCCCGTGATCGACACGACCTTCCCCTCGTCCGACGTGATCGTCGGGTAGGAGGCGATCTCCTCGCGTGCCGCGGCCCGGAACGCGGCGGGCGGGCGTCCGTCGTTCGTGACGATGTTGTGCATCGCGCTCGTGGGGGCGTTGCGGTAGACGCCCGAGTCGATGAGCGCGGCCGAGCGGTGCATCCGGCCCAGTGTGAGGGCGGCCTGGAGGCCGGCCGGGCCTCCTCCGATGATCGCGACGTCGTGCATGTGCGGCTCCTTCCGGATGGTGCGGGTTGCGGGAGGAGGCCAGTGTGTGACTTCATGTCGACATGAAGTCAAGTGCGTGGACGGTCGGCGAGCTGGCTGAGCGATTCGGGCTGGCGACGCACGTGCTGCGCCACTGGGAGGACCGCGGGCTCCTCGCGCCCGAGCGCGACGGCGCAGGGCGGCGCCGCTACGGCGAGGCCGACGCGTATCGCGTCGCGGTCATCATCGCGAGCAAGGCCGCCGGGATGAGCCTCGATCAGATCCGCGCGCTCGTCGACACGGGCGCGGCCGGGCGGCATGAGATCCTCGAGCGCCACCTCGCCGAGATCGACGAGAGCATGGCCGCGCTCGAGCGGGCGCGCGCGATGGCGCTGCACGCGCTCGAGTGCCGCGCGCACGACATCTCGACCTGCCCGAACTTCCGCGCGAACGTGGCCGACATCGTCGCGGGCACGCGTCGCGGGATGGGGTTCCCCGGCGCGCGAGCGCAGGAGAATCCGCCGAGAGCAGGACGGCAGGGGCCGATCGGTCCTGTCGCGGCGCGATCGTCCTGATCCCGCGCGGGCGCTCCGGCCATCCGCCGACGACGGATGGCCGGAGCCGGGCTCAGAGGTAGGTGCGCGTGAGCTGCTCGGCCAGGCCCGAGTAGGTCGCGGGCGTGAGCGCGAGCAGGCGCTGCTTCGCCTCGTCGCCGATGTCGAGGCCCTTCACGAACTCGGCCAGCTCGGCCGCGCCGACGCGGCGACCGCGCGTGAGCTCCTTGAGGAGCGCGTAGGGGTCGCTGATCTGCGAGCGGCCCGCGACGACCTCGGCGCGCACGACGGTCTGGATGGCCTCGCCGAGAACCTCCCAGTTGACGTCGAGGTCGGCGAGGAGCACGTCGCGCGAGAGCGAGATCTCGCCGAGACCCCGGCGCAGGTTGTCGAGCGCGAGCAGCGAGTGCCCGAACGCGACGCCGATGTTGCGCTGCGTCGTGGAGTCGGTGAGGTCGCGCTGGAGGCGCGACGTGACGAGCGTCTGCGCGAGCGTCGTGAAGATGCCGCCCGCGATCTCGAGGTTCGCCTCGGCGTTCTCGAAGCGGATCGGGTTGATCTTGTGCGGCATGGTCGACGACCCGGTCGCGCCCGCGACGGGGATCTGCGCGAAGTAGCCGAGCGAGATGTACGTCCAGATGTCGCTCGCGAGGTTGTGCAGGATGCCGCCGGCGTGCTTCGCGCGGTCGTACAGCTCGACCTGCCAGTCGTGCGACTCGATCTGCGTCGTGACCGGGTTGAACGTGAGGCCGAGCGACTCGACGAAGTCGCGTGCGAGGTTCGGCCAGGCCACCTGCGGGTCGGCCGCGAGGTGGGCCGACCACGTGCCGGTCGCACCCGAGAACTTGCCGAGGTACTCGGTGCCCTCGATCTGCCGGATGACCCGGTCGAGGCGCCACACGAAGACGCCCAGCTCCTTGCCCATGGTGGTCGGCGTCGCGGGCTGTCCGTGCGTGCGCGAGAGCATGGGCGCGTCGGCGTGCTCGTGGGCGAGCGCGCGCAGGCGCTCGACGACCGCGCGCAGGGCCGGCAGCCAGACGCCGATGACGGCGCGCTTCACCGTGAGGGCGTACGAGAGGGAGTTGATGTCCTCGCTCGTGCAGCCGAAGTGCGTGAGCTCGGCGATCGCGTCGAGGCCGAGCTCGGACAGGCGGTCGCGCACGAGGTACTCGACGGCCTTGACGTCGTGGCGCGTGACGGCCTCGCGCTCGGCGAGCCAGTCGATCTCGGCCTGGCCGAAGGTGAGGTAGAGGGCCCGCAGCCGGTCCTTGTCCTCGCCCGACAGCGGCGCGGTGCCGAAGAGGGCGTTGTCGGTGAGGGCGATGATCCACTCGACCTCGACCTCGACGCGGGCGCGG
Source organism: Microbacterium sp. SA156 (assembly GCF_049065455.1). NCBI lineage: Bacteria > Bacillati > Actinomycetota > Actinomycetes > Micrococcales > Microbacteriaceae > Microbacterium > Microbacterium sp. SA156. Next base: position 49,143 of record NZ_JBAKGU010000003.1, on the reverse strand, counting down.
TTGAGCCCCGCCTCCGACAGGTAGTCGCCGAGCGGCGAGACGACGCCCTGGTAGCGGCCGTCGAGCGGGCTCAGGGGCTGGATGGGGAATGCGGTCACGATGAGCCTCCGGTGACGGGCTGGCGCGCGCTCGCGTGCGGATGGCGGAAGGGAGCGGCGGGACAGCGGCGTGGCTGGCCCTCCCGATCATACTCAGCGCGGCATCGCGGCCCCTCACCGCGTGCACAGGCGGACGACACGCGCGCGGGCCGTCCACGCGCCCGCCCCGTCGTCTTCCCGGGCCGCCGTCCGCACGATCCTGGACGCATGATGACGCAAGACGAGCTGGCCGCGATGATCGAGATCGCCCAGCGCAGGATGGACGAGATCGCCGGCGAGCTGCGCGAGGTGGCGGCGTCGGTCGAGGGCGTGTCGCTCCTCACGACGTGGCGGTCGGAGGCGGCCGACCGGTTCCGCGCGTCCGCCAGGGATCTCCTCACCGCCCTGCACAGCGCGGCGTTCCGGTGCGAGGCCGAGGCGCGGGCGCTGCCGTCCGCCGCGGCGACGGTGCTCTTCCCCGCGGCATGATCGACGTCGGCTCGGGCGGCGCCGTGGCCGTCGATCCCTCGGAGCTGCGCACCCTCGCGGCGCAGCTGGATGGCGACGCCGCGCGGCTGGGCGACCTCGCGCGCGAGATCGGCGGCGTCGCGCACCTGCTCGGCGACGTGCTCGCGGCGGTCGAGGGGCTGCACGCGTGCGCCTCGACCGTCGCGGCGGACGCCGCATCCGCCGGAGACATCGCGCGGGCGATGCGCTTCGCCGCCGACACCTACGAGATGGTCGAGCTGCAGGCGCGCGCGCTCATGGAGCAGCAGGACGCAGACGCGCGAGGCCCGCTCGCCGAGCTCCTGCGGATGCGCCAGGAGCAGCTCGAGCAGCGGAGCCCCGGCGCGGGCGAGGAGGCGGAGCGCCTGCTGAGCGCGTGGCGCGCCGAGCACGGCGGCGAGTTCCTGCGGCAGATCGACCGGGGCCCTGGCTGGCTGCTCGGGATGTTCGGCCTCTCGGCTCCGCTCATGTTCGCGCCCGTGCCGTTCATCATCCAGGGGCTGCGCCGCGCGCGCACGGGGCGGATCCCCGACGGCACCTCCCTGCGCGGGCGTGCCCCCGAGCCGGTGATGCGGCCGGGGGCACGCGGGGAGCCGGGGCGCGCTCCGCTGTCGTTCGGCGATCTCGCGTCTCGCGTGCCCGACGGCGATGACGCGACGATCCGCGTCGAGCGGTACACGCTCGCGGATGGCCGACGCGAGTTCGCCGTGTACGTCGCGGGCACGCAGGGCGAGAGCGGCACGGTGCTCGACTGGGACTCGAACGTGCGCCTCTACAGCGGCGAGCGATCGCAGGCGTACGCGGCCGTCGAGCGCGCCCTCGAGGAGGCGGGGGCGCAGCCGGGCGACGTGCTGCACGCGGCCGGGTTCTCGCAGGGCGGCATGATCGCGGGCTGGCTGGCGGCCGAGGGACGCTACGACGTGCAGACGCTCGTGACCCTCGGCGCGCCCATGGAGCTCGACACCCGCTCCGACACGGTCGTGGTCACGGTGCGCCACGACGACGACCCGTTCCCGCTGCTCGTGGGCGGCGGGGCGCCGCATGCGCCCGGCTCCGACCGAAGCGTGCTCATCGAGCGCACGCTCGATCCGGCGAGCACGCCGTTCGACATCGCGATCCCCGCGCATCGGCTCGAGGCGTACATCGAGACGATGCGCTCGTTCGACGCCTCGGGGGATCCGAGGGTCGCCGCGCTCGGCGAGCGCCTCGCGCACCTGCAGGAGGCGCCGACCGTCGAGGTGTTCGACTTCCGGCCCGAGAAGTCGCCCGAGCGGTCGGCGCGGGAGGGAGGCGGTGCGTTCTGACCCGCGTCAGCGGGCGCGCTTCTGCTGCGGGCGCAGGATGACGCCGAACAGCCAGTTGATGATGCTGATGAGGATGCCGGCGAGCACGGCGGGCCAGAAGCCGTCGAGCCCGAGACCCCATCCCCACGACGACATCACCCAGGCCGTGACCCACAGCAGCACGCCGTTGAGCAGGAGGGAGATGAGGCCCAGCGTCAGGATGAACAGCGGGAAGGCGACGATCTTGATCGCCGTGCCTACGATCGTGTTCACGATCGCGAACACCGCCGCGATCGCGAGCAGCGTGAGCACGAGCTGCAGGTCGCCGCCGGGCGCGAACGGCGTCACGGTGACATGCAGGAACGGGATGAGGCTCACGATCCAGATCGCGAACGCGTTGACGACGACGCGGATGACGAAGCGCATGCCCGCAGTCTTCCACCGCCGTCTGCATCCGCGCTGGCCATCCGGCGGCGGTCCCTAGAATCGACCCGTGACCACGCCAGAGCCCGTCCTCCCGCGCATCCGTCCCGAGATCGCGGCCCTCCCGCCGTATCGCCAGGGCAAGGCCGCGGGCGTCGGCGGGTTCAAGGTCTCGAGCAACGAGAACCCATTCGACCCGCTTCCGAGCGTCGTCGAGGCCGTCCACGGGGCGTCGGCGCTGAACCGCTACCCCGACGCCACGGCCGCCCGCCTGCGCGAGAAGCTGGCCGAGCGCTGCGGCGTCACGGCCGACGGCGTCATCGTCGGGGCGGGCAGCGTGTCGCTGCTCGCCGCGTTCATCCAGGCCGCCGCGGGGGCGGGCGACGAGGTCGTCTACGCGTGGCGATCGTTCGAGGCGTACCCGAGCCTCGTCCTCGTCGCGGGCGCGACGGGCGTGCAGGTGCCGCTGCTGCCCGACGGGCGCCACGATCTCGACGCGATGGCGGCCGCCGTCACCGATCGCACGCGCGTCATCCTGCTCTGCACGCCGAACAACCCCACCGGGCCGATCATCACGGCGGCCGAGTTCGCGGCGTTCATCGCGCGGGTCCCCGCCGACGTCCTCGTGCTCCTCGACGAGGCCTACGCCGAGTTCGTGACCGACGCGGCGCGCGTCGACGGGCTCGCCGAGCGCGTCTTCGAAGCGCACCCGAACGTCGTCGTCCTGCGCACCTTCTCGAAGGCCTACGGGCTGGCGGCGCTCCGCGTGGGCTACGCGATCGGGCACCCGCGCGTGCTGGACGCCGCCCGCAGCACGGCCATCCCGCTGTCGGTGACCGCGCACGCCGAGGAGGCGGCGCTCGCGAGCCTCGACGCGGCCGACGAGCTCGAGGCGCGCGTCGCCGAGATCGTCGCCCGGCGCGACGGTCTCGCCGCGCGGCTGCGCGAGATCGGATGGCGCGTGCCGGCCGCCGAGGGGAACTTCGTGTGGCTGGACGGAGCGGATCAGGCGGTCGCAGACGCGTTCGAGGAGGCCGGCATCATCGTGCGGCCGTTCCCCGAGGGCATCCGGATCTCGGTCGGCGAGCCCGAGGCCGTCGAGCGCATCCTCGAGGTCGCCGCGGCCGTCGCGCCGGCCTCCTGATCGTCCGCGCATCCGCCGCGACGCATACGACTGTGGGGTGCGGACCACGAAATCGGCGATCCGTTGTCCGCCGTGTTCCCCCGCCCGACCGCCGCAGGGCGATTAGCGTGGAGAAGTGACTTCGTCAGACTTCCTGACCGATCCGGAGACGGTTCGCGTCCTGGCCCCGGACGGGACCTTCGCGCCGTCCCCCGCGGCGGAGCGGTACCTGCCCGTGATCGAAGCGCTCGGCGACGCCGATCTCGAGCAGTTCTACCGCGACATGGCCGTCATCCGCGCATTCGACCAGCAGGCGACGCTCCTGCAGCGGCAGGGGCAGCTCGCCCTGTGGCCGCCGTCGTTCGGGCAGGAGGCCGCACAGGTCGGGTCCGCGCGCGCGACGCGCCCCCATGACCACGTCTTCCCGTCGTATCGCGAGCACGTCGTGGCGCGCATCCGCGGCGTCGACCCGATCGACATCATCAAGCTCATGCGCGGCCTCACGCACGGCGGGTGGAACCCGTGGGAGGAGCGCAACGGCAACACGCACATCTACACGCTCGTGCTCGGCTCGCAGACGCTGCACGCGACCGGCTTCGGGATGGGCCTGAACTTCGACGGCAAGACCGGATCGGGCGACCCCGAGAAGGACGAGGCCGTGATCGTCTACTACGGCGACGGCGCATCGAGCGAGGGCGACGTGCACGAGGCGATGGTGTTCGCCGCCTCGTACAAGAGCCCGACCGTCTTCTTCCTGCAGAACAACCAGTGGGCGATCTCGGTTCCGGTCGCGACCCAGGCCAGCGCGCCGTTCGCCGCGCGCGCGGCCGGCTACGGCATCGGCTCGGTCCGGATCGACGGCAACGACGTGCTCGCGAGCTACGCCGCGACGCGTATGGCGCTCGACGAGGCGCGCTCGACGCCCGGGCCGCGTGCGATCGAGGCGGTCACCTACCGCCGCGGCGCGCATACGACGAGCGACGACCCCACGAAGTACCGCACGGAGGACGAGGAGGCCGCCTGGGCGCAGCGCGACCCGATCGCCCGCATGCGCGCGTACCTCCTCGCGCGCGGGGCATCCGAGGCCTTCTTCGCCGAGGTCGATGCCGAGGGCGCCGACCTCGCTGCCGACGTGCGCAAGCGCACGGTCGAGCTGCCGGCGCCCGTGCCCGCGGACATGTTCGCGCACGTCTACGCCGATCCGCACCCCCTCATGGACGAGCAGAGCCGCTGGCTCGCCGACTACGAGGCCTCGTTCGAGGAGGGACGCGCATGACCCTCGAGACCCTGACCTTCGCGAAGGCCCTCAACGCCGGCCTGCGCCAGGCGATGGCCGACGACCCGCGCGTGCTCATGATGGGCGAGGACATCGGCCGCCTCGGCGGCGTGTTCCGCATCACCGAGGGCCTGCTCGCGGAGTTCGGTGAGCAGCGCGTCCTCGACACCCCGCTCGCCGAGTCGGGCATCGTCGGCACCGCGATCGGCCTCGCGATGAACGGCTTCCGCCCCGTCGTCGAGATCCAGTTCGACGGCTTCGTGTTCCCCGCGTTCGACCAGATCACGACGCAGCTCGCGAAGCTCACGAACCGGCACGAGGGCGCCCTGTCGCTGCCCGTCGTCATCCGCATCCCGTACGGCGGTCACATCGGCGCGATCGAGCACCACCAGGAGAGCCCCGAGGCGTACTTCACGCATACCCCGGGTCTGCGGGTCGTGAGCCCCTCGACGCCGAACGACGCCTACTGGATGATCCAGGACGCCATCCGCTCGAACGACCCCGTGATCTTCATGGAGCCGAAGAGCCGCTATTGGCCCAAGGGCGAGGTCGACCGCAGCGAGCGGCCCGCGCCCCTGCACGCGAGCCGGATCGTGCGGCGCGGCACCGACGTGACGCTGGTCGGCCACGGCGCGATGGTCACGACGCTCCTGCAGGCCGCCGCGCTCGCCGAGGCGGAGGGCACGAGCTGCGAGGTCGTCGACCTGCGCTCGCTCTCGCCCGTCGACTACGGGCCGATCATCGACTCCGTGAGCGCGACCGGCCGCATGGTCTACGCGCAGGAGGCGCCGCAGTTCACGAGCCTCGGCAGCGAGATCGCGGCGACCGTCGCGGAGCGCGCCTTCTACTCGCTCGAGGCGCCCGTGCTGCGCGTCTCCGGTTTCGACGTCCCCTTCCCGCCCGCCAAGCTCGAGGGCGCCTTCCTGCCCGACGCCGACCGCGTGCTCGAAGCCGTGGACCGCGCGCTCGCGTACTGAGAGGATCGACGGATGCAGACCTTCCACCTCCCCGACGTCGGCGAGGGCCTGACCGAGGCCGAGCTCGTCGCGTGGCGCGTCAAGCCCGGCGACGCGCTCCAGGTCAACGACGTCGTCGCCGACATCGAGACGGCGAAGTCGGTCGTCGAGCTGCCCTCTCCCTACGCGGGGGTCGTCGGCGAGCTCCTCGTGTCGGAGGGCGAGACGGTCGACGTCGGAACCGCCATCATCACGATCGCGGAGGCCGACGACGCGGCCCCCGAGGAGCCCCGAGGAGCGGCGGATGGCGCTGCCGCGAAGGAGGGCGGCGGCTCGGTCCTCGTCGGGTACGGATCGGGGGGCGAGGCGTCGACGCGCCGACGCCGCAAGCGCCCCGAGACGCCGCCCGCGAAGCCCGCCGGCGTGCTCGCGAAGCCGCCCGTGCGCAAGCTCGCACGCGACCTCGGCGTCGACCTGTCGGAGGTGCGCGCCACGGGCCCGGCCGGCGAGGTGACGCGCGACGACGTCGTGCGCCACGCCGAGCAGGCGTCGGTGTTCCGCAACATCTCCACGCCCGAGTGGTCGCCGGTCCGCGAGGAGAAGATCCCCGTGGCCGAGCCCGCGGCCCCCGAGGCCCAGCCCTGGACATCCGATCCCTCCCGCGTCGAGTCGATCCCGGTCAAGGGGGTCCGCAAGGCGACCGCGAACGCCATGGTCGGATCCGCGTACTCGGCGCCGCACGTGTCGGTGTGGACCGACGTCGACGCGAGCCGGACGATGGAGTACGTCAAGCGGCTGAAGGCGTCGCCCGACTTCGCCGACGTCAAGGTCTCCCCGCTGCTCATCATGGCGCGCGCCGTCATCTGGGCGGTGCGCCGCACGCCCATGATCAACGCGGCGTGGGTCGAGGAGGAGGACGGCGCGAAGATCCACGTGCGCCACTACGTCAACCTCGGCATCGCCGCGGCGACCCCGCGCGGCCTCCTCGTGCCGAACATCAAGGACGCGCAGAGCATGTCGATGCGCGACCTCGCGAAGGCGCTCGAGCGGCTCACCGTCACGGCGCGCGAGGGCAAGACGACGCCCGAGGACCAGCGGGACGGCACGATCACGATCACGAACATCGGGGTGTTCGGGATGGATGCCGGCACGCCGATCATCAACCCGGGCGAGGCCGGCATCGTCGCGATGGGGGCCATCCGCCAGAAGCCGTGGGTCGTCGACGGCGAGGTGCGCCCGCGCTGGGTGACGACCGTGTCGGGGTCGTTCGACCACCGCATCATCGACGGCGACAAGATCAGCCGGTTCATCGCCGACATCGCGTCGGTGCTCGAGGAGCCGGCGCTCCTGCTCGACTGACGGACGGCCGGCGGGGCGCCGAGGTGACTCCACGGGGCTGCGGGGGTGCCTGCTCGAGTCGCAATTGGCGTCCGCATACCGCGGTTTCGGGCCGCGAAGTGCGACCTGAACAGGGGGGTGGGGGGACGGCGCGCCGGCGTCAGTCCGCGCCGGCACCCTCCCACGCGGGGAACGGGTCGGGCAGGTCGGCCCACGCCTCGGGGCCGGCGGCGAACTCGTCGTCCGTGAGGCACGCCGCGTCGAGGGCGGCGACGATGCCGGCGCGATCGAGGTCGAGGCCGATGAACGCGAGGTCCTGCCCGGCGGCGAGCAGCTCGTCATCGACGCCCAGGTCGTCGTCGGTCGCGAGGGGCTGGAACGACAGCATCCGCCCGACGTGCTCCCAGTGCGCCGTGACGTGCGGCCGCGTCGCGAGGCGGCAGAAGCCGGCCGAGCGGAGCACCGTGCCGAAGACGCCCGCGTCGACGGGGCCGTCGAGCAGGGCCGCGAGACGGCCGGGATGGAACGGGCGCAGCGCCTCGTAGCGCAGCGCGCTCACGCGCGCGTCGGTCATGTGCGGTGCATGGCCGTCGTTGAGCACGGCGATCCACCCCGGGCGCTCCTGCACAGCGGCGTACTCGGTGTGGAGCTCGGGCGCGGACGACGGCGCCGGATGGAGGCGCAGGCGGCAGCGAGGGCTCAGTGCGCTCACGATCGCGAGCGCGAGCGACAGGTCGGGCGTCGAGAGGCGCTCCCAGCCCACGAGGACGACGGTCGACGCGTACTCGATCTGCGTCACGGCCGCGAGCGCGGCGGCCCGCAGCGTCCTGCCCCCGTCGGGCGCCCGATAGGCCAGGTAGTCGTCGCGCCCGAGGTCGTCGAGCAGGTGGGGCGCATCGACCACGCACGTGACGCCGACGAGGCGGGCCGGCGACGACGGATGCGCGAACTCGCCGATGATCTCGGTCGTCGGCGTGCCCGTGGGGAACTCGATCACCGCGCCCGCACGCGTCTCCACCCACGGCGCGAGGGCGATCGCCTCGTCGACCGGGTCGAGCGAGACGGCGAGACGCGAATCGGGGATGACCGTGCGCGCCGTGTGCTCGGCCGTCTCGACCGCGTATCGGAGGCGCTCGGGCGGGCACGTGCCGACCACGGCGACGACGTCGATCTGCGGCATGAGGTGGTCCTTCCGTTGGGCAGGCGGGTCTGCACACGCTACCTTAGTGAGAACCATTCTCACTAACGGAGGTCGTCATGAAGGTCCGCGCATCCCTCAAGTCGCTCAAGAATCAGCCGGGGGCGCAGGTCGTGCGCCGCCGGGGCCGCGTCTACGTCATCAACAAGCTCAACCCTCGCTTCAAGGGCCGACAGGGGTGATCCGATTCGAGAACGATTCTCATTTCGTTTAGTCTGGAGTCATGATCGATCGCCGCCTCGCCCTGCCCGCCGTCATCGCCCTCCCCGCGCTCGCCCTCGCCGGCTGCGCGACGGCGTCGAGCGGTGAGACGGGCGACGGCGGCGACGCCTTCCGGATCGTCGCCTCGACCAGCGTCTACGCCTCGCTCGCCGAGCAGCTCGTGGGGGACGCTGCCGAGGTGACCGCGATCATCGACTCGCCCACGCAGGATCCGCACTCGTACGAGGCCACTGCGCGCGATCAGCTCGCGGTCGACGGCGCCGACATCGCCATCCTCAACGGCGGCGGGTACGACCACTTCATGGAGGAGCTCGTCGAGGCCGCGGGGACCGAGCACGTGCTCACCGCCGTCGAGTTCTCGCACGCCTACCCCGGCAACGAGGGGCATGAGGAGGGCGACGGCCACGACCACTCCGCGGAGGCGGAAGAGGAGCACGACCACGCCGAGGAGGAGGGCGCCTCTCACGAGGGCCACGACCACATCGAGGGCTTCAACGAGCACGTCTGGTACGACCCGCACACGATCGCGCACGTCGTCGAGGATCTCGCGGGCGAGCTCGAGGAGCTCCTCCCCGACGCCGCATCCGACATCGCTGCGGCCGAGGAGGCGCTCGTCGCCGACATCGAGGGGCTCGAGGCGTCGCTGGATGAGATCTCCACCGCGCATGCGGGCTCGCACGTCTTCTTCACGGAGCCCATCGGCGGCTACCTCGCCGAGGCGGCCGGTCTCGAGGACGTCACGACCGACGGCTTCGCGGAGGCGGTCGAGGAGGGGCAGGATGTCGCGCCCGCGACGCTCCTCGCCGCGACTGAGGCGATCGAGGGCGGCGAGGTCGACGTGGTCGTCGCGAACGCGCAGACCGGCGGTGCGGAGACGTCGCGGATCATCGAGACGGCCGAGGCCGCGGGGGTCCCGGTGGTCGAGTACGCCGAGACGCTCCCGGAGGGGCAGACGTACGTCGAGTGGATGGCCGACAACATCGCCGCCCTGGGCGACGCTCTCGAGGGCTGATGCGCGGCGGGGGAGTTCCCGCTCTCACGGAGAACGATTATCAATCCGGGACTAGGCTGACGGTCATGCCCGAACCCGTCCTCGAGATCTCCGGAGCCGCCCTGCGCCTGCGCGGACGCGAGCTGTGGTCGGGGCTCGACCTCGCCATCCGTCCCGGCGAGTTCGTCGCCGTGCTCGGGCCGAGCGGGTCCGGCAAGACCACGCTCCTGCGCGCGATCCTCGGTCTCCGGCAGCTCAGCGCCGGCTCGATCCGCGTCGAGGGCAAGCCCGTCCGCAGGGGCAACCGCCGCATCGGCTACATCCCGCAGCAGCGGCCGTTCACCCCGGGAACGAGCCTGCGCGCCCGCGACCTCGTCGCGCTCGGCGTCAGCGGCTCACGGTTCGGCCTGCCGATCCCGCGGCGCGGCGACCGCGCGCGCGTGGATGCGCTGCTCGACGCGGTCGGCGCGACGCGGTACGCGGATGATCCGGTCGGGTCGCTCTCGGGCGGCGAGCAGCAGAGGCTGCGGGTGGGGCAGGCGCTCGCCGACGCGCCGGGTCTGCTCCTGTGCGACGAGCCGCTCTCGAGCCTCGACCTCGCGAACCAGCGCGCCGTGACGGCGATCATCGACCGCGAGCGCGCCGAGCACGGCGCCGCGGTGCTGTTCGTGACGCACGACGTGAACCCGATCCTCGACTCGGTCGACCGCATCCTCTACATCGCGGGCGGCCGCTTCACGTTCGGCGCTCCCGACGAGGTGCTCCGCACCGAGGTGCTGAGCGACCTCTACGGCGCTCCCGTGCAGGTGCTGCGCGCGGGCGGCCGCCTCGTGGTCGTGGGGATCCCGGACGCCGAGCCGCACCATCCGCACGAGCACCACGATCACGCCCACCATGACGCGGAGGCGCACGCATGAATCCGCGCATCCTGCCCGGCGTCGAGTGGAGCGACGTCTTCTCGTTCGACGACTACGGCGCCCTGCTGCAGCTCGTGTCGAACTCGATCATCGCCGCGGCGGCCCTCGGCATCGTGGGCGGGCTGATCGGCGTCTTCATCATGCAGCGCGACATGGCGTTCGCCGTGCACGGCGTGAGCGAGCTGTCGTTCGCGGGCGCCGCCGCCGCGCTCCTCTTCGGCGGCAGCGTCGTGATGGGGTCGCTGCTCGGCGCCGTGGCGGCCGCGCTCATCATCGGCGCCCTCGGTGCGAAGGCGCGCGACCGCAACTCCGTCGTCGGAGTGCTCATGCCCTTCGGGCTCGGCATCGGCATCCTCTTCCTGTCGCTCTACGAGGGCCGCAGCGCGAATCGCTTCAGCCTGCTCACGGGCCAGATCGTCTCGGTCTCGAGCCCCGACCTCGGCTGGCTCATCCTCATCAGCGCGATCGTCTTCGCGGGCCTGCTGCTCATCTGGAATCCGCTGCGCTTCGACTCCCTCGACCCGCAGTCGGCCGAGGCGCGCGGCGTGCCGACCCGGCGCGTGAGCATCCTGTTCATGCTGCTGCTGGGCCTCATCGTCGCGGTCGCCGTGCACATCATCGGCGCCCTGCTCGTCATGGCCCTGCTCGTGACGCCCGCGGCGGCGGCGATGCGGGTGAGCCACGGTCCGCTCGCCGTGCCGCTCCTGTCGGCGCTGTTCGGATTCGTCTCGGCGGTCGGCGGCATCCTCCTCGCGATCGCGGGAACCCTGCCGGTGAGCCCCTACATCACGACGATCTCCTTCGCGATCTGGGGCGTGTGCCGCCTCATCTCGTGGCGTCGCGATCGGGCCCTGCGCACCGGCGATGCTCAGTCGGCGCCCAGCGCCGCCCCGAGCATCGCATAGGCGCCCGGCCTAGAATCTCTCGTATGGCCCAGCGGAACACGTGGCAGCGCGAGCGCGTGCGCGACGCCCTCAGCGACGCCGAGGGATTCGTCAGCGCGCAGGCGCTGCACGCGGCCCTGCGCGACGAGAACACGGGCATCGGGCTCGCGACGGTGTACCGTGCGCTCGCCGGGCTCACGGCCACGGGCGAGGCCGACACGCTGCAGAGCCCGGACGGCGAGGCGCTCTACCGCGCATGCTCGCAGGGGCATCATCACCACCTGATCTGCCGCCGCTGCGGAAAGGCCGTCGAGATCGAGGCCCCGCCGGTCGAACGGTGGGCACAGGAGACCGCCGCGAAGCACGGCTTCCGCGAGGCCGAGCACATGATCGACATCTTCGGGATCTGCGCCGAGTGCGCGGCCGAGAAGGACGCCGCCTCGGCGTGACATCCGTCACGACGAGCGAGCGCCCCGCGCAGCCGCCGACATCCCGGAGCCGTCTCGCGATCGGGCTGGGAGCCGGGCTCGCGGTCGTCGCGGCGCTGTTCCTCATCGACGCGCTCGCGCCCGCGCTCTTCCCACAGCCGCTGCCCACGCGCGCGCAGGACGGCCTCACGCTCTCGCTGAGCGTGCTCATCGAGTCGCTCCCGTTCGTCGTGCTCGGCGTGCTCCTGTCGATCGTCGTCCAGGTGTGGGTGCCTGCGCACGTGATCGAGCGCGCGCTCCCGCGGCAGGGCTGGGCGCGGCGGGCGGTGCTGTCGCTCCTCGGCATGCTCATCCCGGTATGCGAATGCGGGAATGTGCCGTTCGCGCGGGGGCTCCTCATGCGCGGGCTCACCCCGGCCGACGCCCTGACCTTCCTCGTGGCGGCGCCGATCGTCAACCCGATCGTGATCCTGACGACGCATCAGGCGTTCGGGTGGGACGGCGGCATCCTCGTGGCGAGGCTCGTCGGCGGCTTCGTCATCGCGAACCTCATCGGATGGCTGTACAGCCGCCATCCCGACCCGGAGCGCATCCTCACCGATCGCTTCCGTGACACGTGCGAGGTCGTCGCGGGCGAGCAGGGCGACCGCGCGCGGCGCAGCCTTGCCCAGTTCGTCGTCGAGCTGCGCGCGGTCATGCCGGCGCTCGTCATCGGGTCGGCGATCGCGGGAGCCGTGCAGGTGCTCATCCCCCGCAGCGTGCTCATCGCGATCGGCTCGAACCCCGTGCTGTCGATCGTGGCGATGATCCTCCTCGCGATGACCGTCGCGATCTGCTCGAACGTCGACTCGTTCTTCGCGCTCTCGTTCGCCTCGACGTTCTCGTCGGGCTCGCTCGTCGCCTTCCTGCTCGTCGGGCCGATCGTCGACGTGAAGATGCTCGCGCTCATGCGCACGACCTTCACGGCGCGCGTCCTCGCGGGCATCGTGGCGGTCGTGCTGCTGTCGGCCTTCGTCATCGGGATCGGGGTGAACCTCGTTGCGTGACGATCGGATGGCCGCCGTGCGGAAGGCGGGCGCACGCTGGCTCGGCGTGGGCCTCGCGTCCGTGCTCGCCGTCGTGACGATCGGGCTCGCCGTCACCGGCCGGCTGCAGCTCTACATCAACCCCGCGCAGACGTGGTTCGCGGTCGGGATGGCCGTGCTCGCGCTCGCGGGCACGGTGTGGTCGTTCGCGCTCCCGCTCGGCGCCGAGGCCGACCACGGCCACGACCACGGCCCCAGTGGCGCCCACGATCACGGTGGCGCCCACGCCCACGCCCACGCCCACCACGCCCGCGTTCACGGCCCGGCCGACGGGCACCACCCCGATCAGCATGTCTCGATCGCCGCGGGAAACCGACCGCCATACCCGCCGGGAGTGAGACATGCAGAGGGGCGGCTGGGCGCCGGGGTACGTGGGGTCGTAGGGGCACGTGGGGTCGCGGGGACGCGGCGCGTCGCAGGGGCGGCGGCGGTCGTGGTCGGCGGTGTGGCGGCATCGGCCGTCGCGGTCGCGGCGCTCGTCCTCCCGCCCGCGTCGCTGTCGGTCGAGCTCGCGATGGACCGCGACACGGGCACGCCGCCGCTCTTCGCCGGAGCCGACACCGTCACCCTGGCCGCGAGCGGCGACACGAGCGGGTTCGGCATCGGGGAGTGGTCGACCGTCTTCGCGACGGCGACGAACCCCGACGCCTATGCGGGCAAGGAGGTGACCCTCACGGGCTTCGTCACGCCCGACGAGGAGAGCCCCGACGGCGTCCGCCTCGGGCGCCTCGTCATCACGCACTGCGTGATCGACGCGCAGCCCGCCTCCGTTCCGGTGTCGGTGCCCGAGGGCACGGCCAGCCTCGCCGTCGGCGAGTGGATCGAGGTCACCGGCACGATCGCCGCCGACGCGTCGGGCGCGCTCTCCATCGAGCCCGAGACCATCACGGCCGTCGACCCACCGGAAGATCCGTATGAGTACTGACGGCGGGCGTCCTCTCAGCCGCCGGGAGCTGCGCGAGCGGACCGAGGCCGCGCGAGCCCCCGAGGCCGCGCGAGCCCCCGAGGCCGCGCGAGCCCCCGAGCCGCCCCAGCCCGAGCCATCCGAGCCCGCACCATCCCGCCCCGCGGAGCCCGCGCCATCCGCGCGGCCTCGCCGCTTCGTCGGGGCGATGCTCGCGGTGCTCGGCGTGCTCGCGGTGCTGGCCGGCGGCGGCGCGGCCGTGAGTCTCACGCAGGGGCCGCGCGTGAGCACGGTCGAGGTCGACGCCGAGGCGGCCACGCAGGCCTCGGGGAGCCGCGTCGTCCTCACCGCGAACCAGGCCCTCGCCGACATCGACGCGTCCCAGGTGACCGTCTCTCCTGAGACCCCGTTCACGGTCGACGCGGCCGGGCGCATGGTGGGCGTGCGGTTCACCGTGCCTCTCGACGACGACACCGAGTACACGGTCACGATCGACGGCGCGGAGAGCGTGGGCGGCGGGCCGGCGGCGACGCTCGAGACGACCTTCACCACGCCGCCCGCGGAGATCTTCCTCCTGCAGCGCGACGCCGACGGCGACGACACGATCTTCCGCAGCGACATCTCGGGCGACGCGGCGGTGCCCGTCTACACGGCGGCGTCGATCGACGACTTCCGGGTCACGGGCGAGCACCTCGTCGTCTCGGTGCGCGAGGACGACGCCTCGGCGCTCTACGTCGCCGACCGCGACGGTTCGCACGCGGAGAGGATGCCGCTGCCGGGCGAGGGCACGATCACCGGCCTCCAGGTCTCCAGCCGCGGCGAGCTCGTCGGATACACCTACACCGACCTGCAGCTGAGCGAGACCGAGGGGAGGGCGAGCGTGCTCTTCACAGCAGACCTCCGCGAGCCCGATGCGGAGCCCGAGCCGATGGTCGTCGGCGACGAGGAGCCGAGCATCGCGAGCTGGCGCTTCGTGCCCGACTCCTCCGCGCTGCTGTTCGTCAACTTCGCGGGCGACCTCATCGTCTACGACCCGGCCGCCGAGAATCCGTCGCCGACCGCTCTCGGCACGGCGTTCGCGATCGACGCCGTCACGCGCGGCACGTACACGGCGTTCATCGAGCGCCTGGATGTCGCCGGCGGCGTGCAGCTCGACCTCACCACCGGCGACGAGACCGACCTCGTCGAGCCGTCAGACGACCTCGGGCAGCCGGGTCGCGTGCTGCCGGTGCCCGGCGGAGGGACCGTGCGGGAGTTCGTCCGGCTCGGGGCGGATGGCACGCCCGAGGCCCAGCTGGTCGCGTACGTCGACGACGAGGGCGCGTCGCGGACGCTGCTCGAGGCGACGGGCGCGGATGGCCTGCTCCAGACGTGCGTGTCGCCGAGCGGCCGGTACGCGGCGGCTCTCGTCGCTCCCGATCTCACGACGAACCGCTACGACTACGACGCCCTGCAGCCGCTGCCGACGACGCTCGAGACCCACATCATCGAGATCGAGACCGGCGAGGAGGTCTCGAACCTGTCGGGCTTCGGCATCAGCTGGTGCGACGTCGGCCCGTGGGACTCGGTGACCGGATGACCGACGGTCTCCACGCGGCGACGCGCGAAGAGCTGCGCGGTCTCCCCGTCGAGGTCGCGCCCCGGCTTCTCGGCGGGCTCCTCACGACGACGATCGACGGCGACGAGGTCGTCGTGCGGCTGACCGAGGTCGAGGCGTATCACGGGCTCGGCACGGGCGACGTCCATGATGCCGGCTCGCACGCCCGCATGGGGCGCACCGCCCGCAATGCGACGATGTGGGGCGAGCCCGGCCATCTCTACGTCTACCTCAGTCACGGCATCCACTCGTGCGTCAACGTCGTCTGCGGCCCCGAGGGAGAGGCCGGCGGAGTCCTCCTGCGCGCGGGGGAGATCGTGCGGGGTGCGGATGTCGCACGCCGGCGGCGCGAGGAACGCGGCGTCGCGCGCACGGATCGGGATCTCGCCCGCGGCCCCGGTCGCCTGGGCGACGCCGTCGGGCTGCGCTACCCCGTGCACGACGGGATCGATGCCGTGACCGGCGAGCTGCAGGCCGGCGCGACCGCCCGCCTGCAGCTGCGGGACCATCCGATCGGGTTCGTCTCGGGGCCGCGCGTGGGCGTCGCGGGCCTCGCGGGCACGAGCGCGTTCCCGTGGCGCTTCTGGATCCCGGGAGACCCGACGGTGTCGGCGTTCCGCCCAGGCCGCGGCGCCGTCGAGCCGCGCTGAGGCGCGTGCGCCGCCCGTGGACGGCGCACGCGCCTCAGCGGCTCAGTACACGTAGGGCCATCCGCCCGAGTAGCCGAGCAGGTTGATGCCGAGGCGCGAGGCGCCTGCGTCGTCGTAGTAGTGGTAGAAGAGCACGTCGGCGTCCGCGTCCGCCAGCACGGCCTGGTGCCCGGGACCGTGGATCGATCCGTGGCTCGCGAGGATCTCCGTTCCGCCGCCCGCGGTCATGGCGACGCCGTTGCGGTCGAGATAGGGCCCCGTGATCGACGTCGCGCGGCCGACCATGACGCGGTACGTGCTCGCGGCGCCCTGGCAGCAGCGGTCGAACGACACGAAGAGGTAGTAGTACCCGTCGCGGTAGTGGATGGTCGGCGCCTCGATCGCGCCGCCGCCGCGCCCCGCGATGCTCGCGAACGTGCTGTCGAGCCGGAGGCCGGAGACGTTGCTGAGGCGGATCATCTTGATGCCCGACCAGAAGGATCCGAACGACAGCCACCACCGTCCCGTGTGGTCGATCACGAGGTTCGGGTCGATCGCGTTCCAGTCGTTCGACGTCGTCGACGAGATGATCGCGCCCTGGTTGGTCCAGGTGCCCGGAGCGCCGCTCGTGCTCGTCGCGAGGAAGATCGCGGAGTTGTTGGAGCCGAAGGTCGACGCCGAGTAGTAGAGGTAGTACTTGCCGTTGGCATAGGTGATGTCGGGCGCCCACACCGTGTTCGTCCCGTTCGTGTAGCCGTGCACCCACGGCATGCCGCCGGGGAAGGCGACGCCCGCGTCGGCCCAGGCGGTGCGGTCGCCCGAGGTCTTCAGGGGGATGTTGTCGCCGGTCTGCGCGAGCAGGTAGGTGCCGTCGGGCTTCTTCACGACCTCGGGGTCGTGCGTGTAGGTCGAACCGGTGACGTAACCGGGATTCGGATACGTCGCCGCGGCGGTCGGCTCGGCGCCGCCGGGGGCGACCAGCGGCGCGAGAGCGACCGCGAGGGCGAGCGCGAGGGCGATGCCGGCGCGTCGTCTGCGGTGCGGGCGGGGGAATGCGGCCATGAGACCTCCTCGTCGAGGTGATGGATGCGCTCGACTCCGAGCGCGTGGCCAGTATTCCAACGTTGGAAATGCTGCGTCAAGGGGGAGGCGGGGCCCGGTCGCCCGGGCCCCGGACCTCACAGGCGCGCGGCGACCCACTTCCAGCTGGCCGCGGCCGATTCCTCGGGAGCCATGGTCGCGCGGTCGACCTCGACGATCACCCAGCCGTCCCAGCTCTCCGGAAGCGCCGCGAGGGCGCCGTCGATGTCCAGATCGCCGAGGCCCGGCTCGCGGAAGATGCCGCGGTCGACCGCCGTGCGGTACGGCGTCGGCTCCCCTCGCGTGGCAGCGGCGATCGAGAGATCGAGGTCCTTGACGTGCAGATCGATCACGCGTTCGGCATGGCGCCTGATGAGAGTGGCCGCGTCGATGCCCGCCCACGCGAGGTGTCCGATGTCGAACGAGGCGCCGAGGAGCGCGGAGGGGATGTCGGCGAGAGCCTGCTCGATCTCGGCTTCGGTCTCGATCCAGGTGCCGATGTGGTTGTGGAGCCCCGCACGGACACCCTCGGCGGCGAGCACCTCGGCCGCGCGGCCGATGACGTCGATGACGCGGCTCAGGCGGCCCGGATGGAATCCCGCGCCGACCGCTGCGGCGTCGCGAGTTCGGATCGCGCCCGGCGCCCAGGTCACCTCCGGAGCGAGGAAGATCGTGTCCAGGCCGAAGAAGAGCGATTCCTCGGCTCGTCGCCGCACGCCGTCGAACCATCGCACGCCCTCGGCGGACGCGGGATCGAACAGCACGCCGTGATCCTCCGGGAGGGCGACACTGGCGTATCCCGGGGCGAGGGCGAGGCCTGCGTCCTCGACCATCCGCCGGTAGTCGAAGAGCGTCTGCGTGTCGAGCACCTCCATCATCGTCGCGGCGAATCCCGACGCCCGGATGGCGCGGAGCACGCGAGGGTAATCGGCGCGGAAGGCCGGGTCAGCGAAGAGCCAGAGGCTCTCGCTGTCGGGGTCGGAAGGATCGGCTTTGACGTTGATCCACGGGATCGGGTTGAGCGCGACGCGGTCGGCGCGCAGCAGAGGACGATCGGTCATGGTGTTCCCTTTCGAAGGTGGTCGGGCGCGAGGCGCTGCGCGATGGCGCGGGCGGCGCGCACGGCCGTGATCGCGCCGGTGAGGGTCGCATTCGCGACGACGGCCGTGGGCACGACGCCCGTGCCGGCGAGGTAGAGTCCCTCGATCCCCCACACGCGGCCATCGGGGTCGCACACGCTCGTCCCGTCGTCCTCCGCGCCGCTGCGCACGGTGCCGGTGAGATGCAGCGAGGAGCCGGGGGCGAGGTGTGCGAGCTCGGTGGCGGGGTCGATCGCGCCGAACGCCTCGGCGGTCTCCTGAGCGACGACGAGCGCCCGATCGATGAGGGCGCGGTCGGCGTCGGAGTAGGCGAACTCGATGCGCATGCGCGGCATGCCGGCGAGATCGTGCTCGGTGTCGGAGAAGATGACCCGGTTCTCCGGTCGGGACTCGACGGGGGTGTACAGCGAGACGCCGACGGAATGCGCGATCGCGTGCCCGTCGTCATCGACGTAGGTCACGTTCATGACCTGGCCATGGAACGGCTGGCGCGGGCCGTTGTGGGGGATCCAGAGGGAGTCGGTGCAGAACTCCCCCGGCTGGGCGGTCGGGAGGTCGTCGAGGGTGAGGCGGAAGCGCTCGAGGTCGAGGAGCGCGCGCGACGCGATGAACGCGTGCTCGTTGAGATACCGCCCGAGGGATTCCGGGCGGATGCCCGATGCGTAGAGCAGCTGAGGCGTGCGGAGAGCGTCAGCGCAGACGAGCACCGTGTCCGCACGCACCTCGGTCTCGGCTCCGTCGCGGATGTCGCGCACGCGCGCGCCGGAGACACGACCCTCCTCCACGATGAGAGACGTGACGAGTGCTCCGGTTGCGAGCGCGAACGCGTCGTCGGATCCGTCCGCGATGGGAGGGAAGATCGTCGAGGGGCTCGTCCGCAGCAGAGTCCCGTCGGCGCCGCGGCGCACCGCCATCGGCATCGCCTGCGGGCGCCGGTTGTCCGGGGCGGCCGCTCCGAACCGCGCGTCGAGGACCTCGAGCACCCGGATTCCCAGGGCGGTCGGGCCGATCGACGGCGCGCAGACGCCGAAGACCCGCTGCGCAGCGGCGAGGTCCTCATCCCACTCTTCGTCATCCGCGAAGACCTCCGATCCCGCCGGCCAGGGTGTCGCCGCGGTCCAGTGCACACCCATCCCTCCCGCGTTCCATGCGATCGCCGTCGCGGGCATGGCCTCGGCCTCCTCACCGAAGGCGAGCGTGTGGAACATCCCCGGCGCGACAGCGTCGATGGCGTCAGGCACCGCCCGCACGACCTCGGCGCCCGTGTACATGCCCTGGATCCCGGAACGGACCCGGGTGTTGTACTGCCCCCAGATGGCAGGGTCCGCGATGTCGTGCAGGTGGACGCCCGGCGTGGTGCCGATGGGCGCGCCGGCATCGAGCATCGCGATGCGGGCCGAAGGGGCCTGCTCGCGGAGAAGGCGCGCCGCCGTGGCGCCCATGAGCCCTCCTCCGACGATGAGAACGTCTGCGCGTGGGAGGTGGATCACGGGGTCTCCTTGTCGAGGCGGTCGGCTGAGGCAGGGCTGAGCCGGATGACCGGCCCGAAGAGGGCGACGTCCATGCGGTCGAGGACGAAGCGCAGCGCCCCGATCAGCGGCGCGTCCGCGCCCACGGAGGTCGCGCGGAGCGCCATGCCGGGGGCACCGGCTCGTTCGAGCGCTCTGCGCACGAGGGGCAGGAGGATGTCGGCAGCGTCCTCGGCGCCGCCACCGAGAACGAACAGCGACGGGGCGACGGTCCAGGAGAGGATGACCAGGACGGCTGCGACGTGCTCGGCGTACTCCTCGACGAGCGCCAGCGCGTCGGCGTCGCCCTCTCGAGCGCGCGCGACGAGGGCGAGCGCGGCGCGTCGTTCCGAGGGGTCGGGCGATGTCAGCGCCCCGACGGGCGTGTCGTGGATGGCGTCGGACGGGAGTGGTCCTGCCTCGATGAGCTCACCCGCGCCGCCCTGGAAGCCGCGATGCACCGTGCCCCTGATGAGCGTGCCGATGCCCGTGCGGGCGCCGAGGATCGCCCAGATGACGTCATCGTGGTCGCGGGCGACGCCGTGCCAGCGCTCCGCCAGGGCCGCGAGGTTGGCGTCGTTGTCCGCGAACCAGGGAACGTCGATCCGGGCCGCGAGCTCGTGCGGAAGGGAGACGCCGGCCCAGCGATCGGTGTGAACGAGGCGCCGGACCACGCCGTCGTCGTCGATGGCGCCGCCCGAGGCGATCGCCCCGGCGCGGAGTCGGGCGGGCGACGCGCCAGCGTGCTCGACGGCTTCCCTGACCAGCTGCGCGACGTCGTCGAGCGTCGCGGCGGGGTCGCCGTAGTCGCGCAGTTCGCGGCGCGCGCGGCCGAGGATCCGCCCGCGCGCATCGGCGACGACGGCCGACGCCTCACGCGTCGTCACCCGCGCCGCTGCGAGCAGCGCATGGTCGGCGCGGAGCTCGAATCGCCGGGCGGGGCGGCCGGCGGATCCCGTCGTCGGCACGCGCTCGAGCTCGTCGACCCAGCCGGCAGAGACGAGCTCGCGGAGGATCAGCTCGACGGTTCGGCGGGAGAGGCCGGCGGACTCTGCGACTGCGCTCATGCTGAGCGGTTCGGTGGCGACGGCGAGGGTGCGCAGGGTCACTGACGTGTTGACGCGGCGCAGCGCGCGGGGATCGATGCCGGCGATCGCGGCGTGACGCGCCGTCATTTGAGGCCCGCCGCGGCGATGCCCTGCACGAAGTGCCGCTGCAGGAGGAGGAAGAGGACCAGCACGGGGAGCATGATCACGAACGCGCCCGCGAGCACGAGCCCGTAGTCGAGGACGTGCGCGGAGGCCCGGCTCGTGGCGGCGAGGGCGACGGGGAGCGTGTAGGTCTCGGATGACTGGGCGACCACGAGCGGCCAGATGAAGTTGTTCCACGACGTGAGGAACGACATGATCGTGATCGTCGCCACGGCCGGTCCTGCCAGCGGCAGGAAGATCCGCGCGAAGATGCGGAACTCTCCCGCCCCGTCGAGGCGCGCCGCTTCGATGAGCTCGTCGGGTACCGACGACGCGTATTGGCGCATGATGAAGATCGAGATCGGAAGCGCGACGCTGGGCAGCGCGATCCCCGCGAGCGTGTCGACGAGACCCAGATTGACGGTGATCACGAACTGCGGGACGAACACGGCCGTCGCGGGGATCATCAAGGCGGCGAGGACCGCGCCGAACGCGATCCGCTTGCCGGGGAAGTCGAACTTGGCCAGCGCGTACCCGGCAGCCGTGCCGGCCACGACATTGCCGACGACCACGATCGCCGCCACGACGATGCTGTTGATCATGTACGACCCGAAGCCGACCTCGGTGAACAGGCGAGCGAAGTTGTCGAGGGTCGGCTCCGCCGGGAACCACGCTCCGGGGTTCTGACGGATCTCCCGCAGGCTCCGCAGCGACCCCGAGGCCACCCAGACGAAGGGGAGCAGCGTCGCGAGTGCGGCGACGATGACGGCCGTGTAGAGCAGGGGGCGTCCGATGCGGACCCGGAAGGCGGTGGCGGTCATGTGCGTGGCCTCAGGATCCGGAACTGGACCGCGCTCACGAGGACGACGAGCGCGAGCATGATGAAGGACGCGGCGGACGAGAGGCCGTACTCGCCGAATCCGAACTGGCGGTAGGTGTACAGCGCAACGGACTCCGTCGAGCCGAGCGGGCCGCCGTCCGTGAGCAGATACGGCTCGTCGAAAACCTGGAGGTAGAAGGTCGACAGAAGCACCGACACGAGGAGGGTCGTCGGGAGGAGCAGGGGCATCGTCACATGGATGAGACGTGCCCACCATCCGGCTCCGTCCAGCGCCGCGGCTTCGTGCACCTCCTCCGGGACAGCCTGCAGACCGGCGAGGAAGAGGACCATGGCTGTGCCGAAGTTGCGCCAGATACCGAGCAGGATGACGACGGGCATCGCGAGGTCCGTTTCGGTGAGCCAGCCGGGCCCCGCGAAACCGAGCCATCCGAGAGCCTGGTTGACCGTGCCGTCCGCCTGGAACGCGTACTGCCAGATGAGCGCGATCGCGACGACGTTCGTCACCACGGGAGCGTAGAAGACGGTCCGGAAGACACCGCGGAGACGGCGGATGCCCGTGTTCAGGGCGAGCGCCAGGGCGAAGGCGGCCACCATCGTGAGCGGCACGCCGACGACCACGAAGACGGCGGTGTTGCCGAGGTCCTTCAGGAATCGCTCGTCACCGAAGAGTCGCAGGTAGTTCTCGAGGCCGACGAGGTTCACGGCCAGCGGGTTCCGCAGATCCGTCCCGCGCAGATCCGAGACGCTGATCGCGAGCGCAGCGATCGCCGGCACGGCCGTGTACACGAGGAAGATCAGGGCGAACGGAGTCAGGAACATCCATGCGACGGATGCCCGGCGCCGGCGACCGCGTGTCGCGCGCGGCACCCCTTGGGCGAGGGCGGTCATGTCGCTCGACTCACTCCGCCCCGGTGCCGAGGGCGTCGGCGAACGACTGGATGTCGGCGGCGGCCGCCGCGGCGGTCTTCCGTCCCTTCGCGACCTGCTCGATCTCCGCGCCGAGCTGGGTCGCAACCTGCGGCCACGTCGTCGAGGCGGGATAGGTTCTCGCCTCCTGCAGCTGCGTGAAGAACGCGTCCAGGAGCGGCTGGTCGGCGATCGCCGGGTCGCTCCATGCGGCCTCGACAGCCGGCATCGAGCCGTACGCCGCGTACTGGGCGAGCTGCGTCTCCTCCTCTGCCATGTGGCGGATGAGCTTCCAGGCGGCGTCCGATGCGTCGCTGTCGGCCAGCACGCCCCAGCTGCCGCCCGCGAGGGCGCCGGTCGATCCGCCCTCGCCCGCAGGGAGCGGTGCAGTCGCGACGTTCTCCTCTGTCCAGCCCTCCTGCCCGGCGACCTCATCCAGCTGCCCGATGACCCACGGTCCCGTGATCGTCGCCGCTGTCCTCCCCTGGACGAAGTAGGGCTGGGCATCGAGGAACTGAGGTCCATCGAGGTCGGCCGTGCCCGACGTGAAGAACGAGGCGTTGTACTCGATCGCCGCGATCATCTCCGGAGTGTCGAGGGTCCACGCGGACCCGTCGGCCGAGGTCAGTTCCCCGCCCGCCTGCCAGAGGAACTGGGCGAGCGTCTGGCCGCTGTACTTGTCCCACCCGATGTCGGCGCCGAGGCCGTGGACGGCGCCGGCGCTCTGGAGCCCCTCGAGGAACGGGACCATGGCGTCCCAGGTCGCCGGCGCCTCGACGTCAGCCGCGCGCGCGATGTCGGCCCGGTAGACGAGGGCGTACGTGTACGAGTACCACGGCACGGAGTAGGCGACCCCGTCCTGCAGGCCGGATTCCCATGCGCCCGTGAAGAAGGAGCTCTCGTCGACGAGCCCGTCGGGCACCGGCGCGAAGGCTCCTGTCTCGATGAACTGCGGCTCGGTCTCCGGGTAGAGCTGAGCGACGTCCGGGCCGGTCCCGGCGGCGATGGCGGAGCGCAGCTTCGTCTCGTACTCCGTCTCGGGCACGAGCGTGATCTCGAGATCGAGATCCGGGTTCTCGGCGAGGAACGGCGCGAGGACGTCCTCCAGGACCTTCGCGTCGCCATCCGGGGCCCAGAGGGAGACGGCGCCGCGAGCGGCGGAATCGTCGACGGTGTCTGTCGATTCCGCGACGCCTGCGTCGGCGGCGCGTCCGCAGCCGGTGAGGACGAGGACGCCGATCAGGCCGACGGCGCCGAGGAGGTGAGGAGAGCGGGGGGAAGTGGGCATCGAGTGCTCGTTTCTCGGAGGGGGAGTGGAGCATTGTGCGTGGATGTAGCGAAATCGTTCGCGTGCATCCGAGGACGACCGTACGAGCGCCGTGTTTCCGCGCGGTGTCACCGCCGTCACCCACAATTTCGGCGGTTGTCGCAAAATCCCCGTCCCGTGCGGGGCGCTCCGATTCGGGCGACACGCCCGACTGTGCTAGGATCGACGTTTGTCTGCGTGCACTCCTGCGCGCAGTTCGTGCGGCCCCACCTGTACACAGCCCGGTCTCCGGGTGGGTGACGGCTGCGCAGACAAGAGATCTTGGGTGGAGCCGTCCGGCTCCACGGTAGTGAAGGAGTGAACCATGGCTGCTGTGTGCCAGGTGACCGGTGCCGTACCCGGCTTCGGTCACAATGTCTCGCACTCGCACCGACGGACGAAGCGCCGCTTCGACCCGAACGTGCAGAAGAAGACGTACTACGTTCCGTCGCTCGGCCGTAAGGTCACGCTGAACGTCTCCGCCAAGGGCATCAAGGTGATCGACGTCCGCGGCATCGAATCGGTCGTGAAGGACCTGCTCGCGAAGGGTGTGAAGCTCTAATGGCGAAGAAGGCTCAGGACGTCCGTCCCATCATCAAGCTGCGTTCGACCGCGGGCACGGGCTACACGTACGTGACCAAGAAGAACCGCCGCAACAACCCCGACCGCCTCGTGCTGAAGAAGTACGACCCGGTCGTGCGCAAGCACGTCGACTTCCGCGAGGAGCGTTAATCATGGCGAAGAAGAGCAAGATCGCTCGCAACGAGCAGCGCAAGGCCGTCGTCGACCGCTACGCGGCGAAGCGCCTCGAGCTGAAGAAGCAGCTCGTCGACCCGAACGCGACGGACGAGCAGCGCGAGGCCGCTCGCGTGGGTCTGCAGAAGCTGCCCCGCAACGCGTCGCCCGTGCGTCTCCGCTCGCGCGATGTCATCGACGGCCGCCCTCGTGGCGTGCTGACGAAGTTCGGCATCTCGCGTGTCCGCTTCCGCGACATGGCGCACCGTGGCGAGCTGCCCGGCGTGACCAAGTCGAGCTGGTAAGCACTCGCTTCGGCGAGAGGGCGGGACTCCTTCGGGAGTCCCGCCCTCTTCCTTTTCCCGCCTTCCGAACCGTCACTTCCGTCACATCCGTCACATCCGAGGGGCGACACGCCGGGCGAATCGCGCGGAAAGCCGCGAGAATCCGCGGAATTCCGGGGCGCGTTGGTACATTCATCACGGTCGCAAGACCACCGGAGGCAAACGCCTGCGGTCCGTTGAAACGTCGCGGCGTCCTCACGCCGCTGGAGGATGACATGGCCGACAAGACCATCACCAAGACCGAGCTCGTCGCGAGCATCGCCAGCGCCACCGGTCAGAGCCAGGCCGCCGTCTCGGGCGTCCTCGACGCTCTGTTCACCTCGGTCTCCGAGTCCGTCGCCAAGGGCGCGAAGGTCTCGATCCCCGGCTGGATCGCGTTCGAGCAGGTCGACACCGCTGCCCGCACCGGCCGCAACCCGCAGACCGGCGAGGAGATCGCCATCCCCGCGGGCAAGCGCGTCAAGGTGACCGCGGGCTCGAAGCTCAAGGCCGCCGTCAAGTAAGACGTCTGCCGCGTCGAAAGGGCGCCGTCCTCCGGGACGGCGCCCTTTCGCATGCCCCCACGGAAGGGTGAACGATCCGGACATGCCCCGCGCGGCGTCCGCCCAGGGGCGCGCGCATAGGGTTGAGGGGTGAACCCGCGCGCGCTGCGGGCCGCTGGGCCCCTCATCCTCGTCGTCGCGGCGATCGCAGCCGTCATCGCGGGTCTCGTGATCGGCGGCGGTGCCGCCGAGCGGTTCAGCGCCGACCCCGGCGCCTTCGTCCGCTGGGGTCTCCCGATCGCGAAGCTCGTCGTCAACCTGGCGGCGGCGACGATGCTCGGCGCGCTGGTGCTCGCGCTCTTCGGGCTGCGCGCGCAGGAGCGCGAGTTCGACGTCGCGCTCGACACGGCCTCGATCGGCGCCGCCGTGCTCACCCTCTCGAGCGGCGCGGTCGGGTTCCTGACGTTCCTGTCGTCGTTCAACCCGCAGCTCAGTCTCGGCGCCGAGTTCGGCGCGCAGCTCGGCCGCTTCCTCACGCAGACCGAGCTCGGCAGCGCCTGGCTCCTGACGACCGTCCTCGCGGCCGTCGTCACGATCCTCGCGTTCGCCATCCGCTCGTGGACCCCGACGCTCCTCACCGCCGTCCTCGCGGCCATCACGCTCGTCCCGATGGCCACCCAGGGCCACTCGGGCGACCTCGCGGGCCACGACGCGACCGTGACCGCGCTCACGCTGCACATCGTCGCCGCGGCGGTCTGGCTCGGGGGCCTGCTCCTGCTCGTCATCCTGCGCCCCGCCATGGAGGAGGGGCGCCTGGGCCCGCTTCTCGCGCGCTACTCGTCGCTGGCGCTCGCGGCGTTCGTCGTCGTCGCGGTCTCGGGCTACGCGCGAACCCTCACGTCCATCGGGCAGTGGGACCAGCTCCTCACCCCGTACGGGGCCATCCTCATCGCGAAGATCGTCGCGCTGCTCGCGATGGGCCTCCTCGGCGCGCTCTACCGCCGTCGGCTCCTCGCGCGGGCGGCGGATGGCGCGGGCGCGTTCTGGGGTCTCGTCGCGGTCGAGCTCGCGTTCATGGGCATCGCGAGCGGAGCGGCTGCCGCGCTCGCGCGCACGTCGCCGCCGGTCGGGGAGATCTCGGCGCCGCAGTCGACGCCGGCCGAGATCCTCACCGAGGCGCCGCTGCCTCCCGAGCTGACGCCCGCCCGCTGGCTCACCGCATGGGACGTCGACCTGCTGTGGGTGTTCGTCGCGGGCTTCGGGCTCTTCTTCTACTACGCGGGGGTGCGGCGCCTGCGTGCGCGCGGCGACGCGTGGCCCGTGCACCGCACCGTGCTGTGGACGATCGGCATGGTCCTGCTCGTCTGGGTGACGTGCGGCCCGCTCACGGCGTACGGCGACTACCTCTTCAGCATGCACATGCTCGGGCACATGCTGCTGAGCATGGCCATCCCGCTGCTCCTCGTGCCCGGCGCACCGGTCACGCTCGCGGCTCGCGCCATCCGCAAGCGCGAGGATGGCACGCGCGGCGGCCGCGAGTGGATCCTCTGGGCGGTGCACAGTCCGTTCGCCCGCGTCATCACGCACCCGCTCGTCGCGGCCGGCATCTTCATCGGGTCGCTGTGGGCCTTCTACTACACCGACCTGTTCCGGTGGTCGCTGTACGACCACCTGGGCCACGAGTGGATGATCGTCCACTTCCTGCTGTCGGGCTACCTGTTCGTCATGTCGCTCGTCGGCATCGACCCCGTGCCGTACCGCCTGCCGTACGCGGGGCGTCTCGTCACCCTCATCGTCACCATGGCGATGCACGCGTTCTTCGGCATCTCGATCATGAGCCACTCGGGTCTCATGGTCGCGGAGTGGTTCGGCGCGATGGGCCGCACGTGGGGCGCCACCCCGCTCGAGGACCAGTACACGGGCGGCGGCGTCGCATGGTCGATCGGCGAGATCCCGACGCTCATCACGGCCGTCATCGTCGCGATCCAGTGGAGCCGCAGCGACGAGCGGACGCAGAAGCGCGCCGATCGCCACGCCGACCGCACGGGCGACGCCGAGCTCGAGGAGTACAACGCCCGCCTCGCCCGTCTGGCCGAGCGCGACCGCCGTCGCGGGCTCTGACCCTCAGCCCTCATAGGCCGTTCACAGACCGGTGAACGGCGGCGCATAGCGCCGTTCTCCAGCATGGACGCATCACCGCCCCCGAGCGGGCGGACGCGAGACAAGGAGACGGATCATGGCGCGCATTCCCGAGCCCGAGCAGACGCCCGACGGGCCGGCCTACGAGGGCCGGCTCCTCGCCCGACCGGACGAGGAGGTCGTGGACCAGGGTGCCGGCTTCGACCTCAAGACGCTGGTCAGCCGCCGAGGTGTCCTCAGCCTCGTCGGAGTCGGCGTGGGCGCCGCGACGCTCGCGGCCTGCGCGCCCGCCGCGACGAGCTCGACGAGCACCTCGACCCCGAGCGCGACATCGGACACGTCCGCGAGCACATCCACCCCGTCGCCGACGGCAACGGCCGATTCGACGGAGGCTGCGCTCCCCGACGGCGAGATCCCCGACGAGACAGCGGGACCCTATCCGGGGGACGGGTCGAATGGGCCCGATGTGCTCGAGGACTCGGGCATCATCCGCAGCGACATCACGTCATCGATCGACGGGGCGGCCACCGCCGAGGGCGTCCCCCTGACCTTCACCCTGCGGCTGACCGACATGGCGAACGGCGACGCGCCGTTCGAGGGCGTGGCCGTGTACGCCTGGCATTGCGACGCGCAGGGCCGCTACTCCATGTACTCGTCCGGCGTCGAGGACGTCACCTACCTCCGAGGCGTCCAGATCGCCGACGCGAACGGGCAGGTGACCTTCACGTCGATCTTCCCCGCGTGCTACTCAGGACGCTGGCCCCACATCCACTTCGAGGTGTACCCCGACGCGGCGTCGATCTCCGACTCGGCGAACGCGATCGCGACGTCGCAGCTCGCGCTTCCGCAGGCCGCGTGCGAGACCGTGTACGCGCTCGCCGGGTACGAGGGATCGACCGCGAACCTCGCCCAGGTGACGCTCGCGAGCGACAACGTGTTCGGCGACGACGGCGGCGCGCTGCAGGTCGCGACCCTCACGGGCGATGCGACGGGCGGCTACGCGGCATCTCTCGTCGTCCGCGTCGACACGGCGACCACGCCGACGGCCGGCGCGGCACCCGGCGGCGGAGCTCCCGTCGGCTAGACGTCCGGCGACCCGATGCTGATCGCGGCGGAGCCGTCGGGCAGGATGTCGATGGCCCCGTCGATCGTGAAGGTCACGTCCTGGCTCACGTGGAAGATCGAGCCGTCGTAGATCGACTGCACGTCCATCTCGATGTGGGCGATCGCGCCGGCGGGCGCGATCGCCCAGTACGCGCCGTCCGGCACGACGGCGACGTTCGGCTGCGCGGCGATCGACCAGGTCGGCGGCGTGATCACGCGCTCGTAGGTCTCGTAGCCGAAAGGGCAGCCGGTCGGCTGAAGCACCCGCTGCGTCGTGCACTGCTCGAGGAAGTCGTGCACCTGACCCGTGATGATGTCGTTGAACTCGTCGGTCGGGCGCGCCTGCACGTCGACGGGGACCGCCGCGAGGGACTGCTGCGCGAGAGCGCGGACCGGCGCGGCCTCCGCGGCCGACGTGTCGACCGAGACGGCGTACGCGCCCGGCGCGAACACGAGCATCGAGACCGGATCGAGGGGCGCGGCATCCGCCCCGTCGGGTGAGACCTGCCGCTTGTCGAGCTCGAACCCGTTGACCGTGAAGCGCATCGAGCCCCGCACCGTCACGTCGAGCACGGCGAGGGGCGTCGTCTCGAAGCGCCAGGCCGGGACGAGGCCCGACCATCCGTCCTGCTCGACGCGGAACGTGGAGCGCCCTTCCTGGCCTGCCGCGGAGAACGAGAGGGTCAGCTCGACGACGCCCTCCGACATCCGCGACGCGATCACCTTCACGTCGCCGAGGTCGTCGGACAGCGCCGATCCGCGCAGCAGCGCGTCGCTCACGGTCGTCGGGATCCCGGCGGCCTCGAGATCCGCCGAGTCGACGGCGACGCCGGGGATCGTGAGCGCGTCGGCCGCGCGCCCGTCGGCGAGCATCCCGACGTACCGCTCCACGAAGGCCTCCGGGCCCCAGAAGACGCGATACAGGGCCGCGAAGCCCGCGGCGATCGCCGCGACGAGGAGCAGCCCGACGACGACGAAGCCCGCCACCTCGGCGGTGCGCCCCCGCTCGCGCCGGCGGATGGCCGTGGCCGGGGAGGGCGCGTCGGCCGACCCTCCGCGCGAGGGCGCGGCGTCGGTCACGGCCTGCTCCATGCGGCCAGTCTAGGAACGACACGCCGGGCGGAGCCTGCGAACGGCTGTGGAGTGCCGGAACCGGGCCGCGTTCACCTCTCTACGATGGAAGGGTGACCGCACCTGCTCTGTCGGCGGAGCAGGAAGCCCTGTTCCGCCTCATCGAGGACACGCGCGAGCATGTCTTCATCACGGGGCGCGCGGGCACGGGCAAGTCGACGCTGCTGCGCCACCTGACGTGGCACACGAGCAAGCAGATCGCGATCTGCGCGCCCACGGGCGTCGCGGCGCTCAACGTCGAGGGCCAGACCATCCACTCGCTCTTCAAGCTCCCGATCGGGCTCATCGCCGACCAGGATCTCGAGCAGAGCGACGCGACCCGCAAGCTGCTCAACGCGATCGACACGCTCGTGATCGACGAGATCTCGATGGTCAACGCCGACCTCATGGACGCCATCGACCGGTCGCTCCGCCAGGCGCGCGGCCGGCGGCGCGAGCCCTTCGGCGGCGTGCAGGTGGTCATGTTCGGCGACCCCTACCAGCTCGCCCCCGTCCCGCCGCGCGGCGACGAGGCGCGCTACATCGCCGACCACTACCGCTCGTTCTGGTTCTTCGACGCCCACGTGTGGGCCGGTGCCGAACCGGGCGGCGACGGGCTCATCGACCTGGGGCGCCACGGCGCGGATCTGCACATCCGCGAGCTCACCCACATCCACCGTCAGTCCGACGACGGGTTCAAGGCGATGCTGAACGCCGTCCGGTACGGGCGCGTCACCGCCGACATCGCCGAGAAGCTCAACCGCGCGGGCGCGCGCACCCCGCCGTCCGACCCCTCCGATCCCGTGATCACGCTCGCGACGCGCAACGACCGCGTGAACGCCATCAACGCGAGGCACCTCGCCGCCCTGGCCGGGAGAGAGCAGACCGCGGTCGCCGAGATCAGCGGCGACTTCGGCCGCGGCGACGTGTACCCGGCCGACGAGCAGCTCAAGCTCAAGGTCGGCGCGCAGGTGATGTTCCTCCGCAACGACGTGTCGGGCCCCGACGGGCCGCGCTGGGTGAACGGCACGATCGGCATCGTCACCCGCATCATGGGCGACTCCGTGCGCGTCGAGGTCGACGGCGAGGAGTTCGACGTCGAGCCGACCGTGTGGGAGAAGCACCGCTACTCGTACGACGCGGCGTCGAAGAAGCTCAGCCGCGACGTGGTCGCCGAGTTCACGCAGTTCCCGCTCCGCCTCGCGTGGGCCGTCACGATCCACAAGTCGCAGGGCAAGACCTACGACCGCGCGATCGTCGATCTCGGCTCGGGCGCCTTCGCCCCCGGGCAGACGTACGTCGCCCTCTCGCGCCTCACGTCGCTCGACGGCCTGTACCTCACCCGTCCGCTGCGGCCATCCGACATCCGCGTCGACGAGGACGTCCGCCGGTTCATGCGGGCCGCGTGGGAGCGCGACGCGGCGGGCATGCGCTCGGCGGCGACGGGCTGAGCGCCGCGGAACGTCACGGTTCTGCATCCTCGCCGGGATCCCGGGCAAGGGTCGCCTAAACTCGACCTCGGAGCAACTGGGGGGTTGTGGAATGCGGAAATCCACTGTGCGCGCGCGGATGGCGCGCGCCTCGGCGGTCCTCGCGGGACTCGCGGCGATCGCGCTCGCGGCGTCCGGCTGCACGGCGAGCGCTGCGGCTGCCGGATCGGAGGTGCCGATCGCCTCGTCGGAGCTTCCGAAGAAGACCGTCGAGCAGCTCGAGGCGGCGGTGGACCACGCGATGCAGGGTGCCGGAGCTTCGGGCGCCCTCGTCTCGGTCTGGATCCCCTGGGCCGGGGCCTGGGTCGAGGGCATCGGCACGACCGGCCCCGACTCGGACGAGCCCGTCACGACCGACATGCGCTTCCGCGTCGGCGAGGTCACCCGGGCGATGACGTGCGACGTGCTCTACCGGGTCGCCGACGAGGGCGTCGTCGCCCTCGACGACCCCGTGAGCGAGTGGGTGTCGAGCGTCCCCAATCTCTCCGACATCACCCTCCAGCAGCTCTGCGACGGCACGTCGGGCCTGGGCGACGGCCGCGACCGCCTCTCCCCGCAGTTCACGGCCACGCCGAAGCGCGAGTGGAACCCGCGTGAGCTCGCCGCGACCGGCATCGCCGAGCGCGGGCGCGTGGGCGCTGAGGTCCGCGACTCGGACGCCGGGTACATCCTCCTCGGCATGGCCCTCGAGCACGCCACCCGCGAGAGCATGCACACGCTGTTCGAGGAGTACCTCGCCGAGCCGCTCGACCTGACCGCGACCGAGCTCCCCAAAGACACGGCCGCCGAGCCGGGGGAGCCCGCGCTGCGCGGCTGGATCTCGGACGGCGCGGATCGCGAGGCCGGCTGCGTCGCGCCGACGGAGTACACGACGAGCTCGTCGAGCATCGGCTTCACCGACTCGGGCGCGACGAGCACGATCGGCGATCTCGCCCGCTTCGGGCAGTCGCTCGCGCTCGCGTCGGTCGACGATGAGGGCGAGCGCACGGAGCGCTGGTCGAAGGCGCTGCCCTACGAGGGCGACGACTACGTCAGCGGCGCGTACATCGCGGGCAGCCTCGTCGGCCAGAAGGGCGCGGCGCTCGGGTACCTGACGAGCGTGTACGCCGACCCGCAGACGGGCATGACCGTCGCCGTCGCGCTCAACAACTCGGCCGCCGGCGCGGATCTCGTGGGCGCGCTCGCGAAGGAGCTCGCGGCGATCGCGTCGAAGGCGCCGGCCGCGGACGGCCAGGAGCAGCCCGAGTTCGGCCTCCCGTGGACCGCGGAGGACTTCCACGCCGTCGTCGCCGAGAAGGCGGTCTGCCCGATCGACTGACGTCGACGGCGCCTACTCCGCGTCGCCGCGCTGACGGCGCTCGCGGGTGATCAGCGTGATGGCCATCGCGACGGCGACGCCGAGCACGGTCTCGATCGCGCGGTCCGCCATGAGCTGCGCCACCGGCAGCGGATGGCCGAGCTGCACCATGCACAGCGCGAGCGGTGTGATGAAGAGCAGCGCGACCGTGTAGTTCCGGCCGATGAACAGCTCGGCGCCGAGCTGCATCACCGCGATGATGAGGATGAGGGCGAGCGGCGGCGGCGCGAAGGCCAGCACGGCCCACGTGATGAGCACGCCGACGAGGGTTCCGACGACGCGCTGCGTGCCGCGGAGGAGGCGCGCGGATGCCGTCGGCGCCGCCATCGGGACGACCACCGAGACGATCGCCCAGTACGGATGGCCGATGCCGATCGCGGTCGCGACGGAGCCCGCGAGCACGACGCCGAGGCCGTACCGGACGAGGTAGTGCCGCAGCGGCCACTCCGGGCCGTCGCCAGGCAGGGTGCCGGGGTCCGCGGGGCGGCGCGGCCAGGTCTGCGCGACGCGCGCGATGTGGCGCCGCCAGAGGTGGCGACCGAGCGAGGTCAGATAGGTGAGCGCGAGGCTCAGCGCGAGGGCGGCGGCCGACACGAGCGCGGCGGGCACGAGGTCGGCGGCGGTGCGGGCGGTCGAGGCGCACGCGCCGAGCGCGAAGACGTGGAAGAGCACGCCGGGCGGGTGCCAGTTGCGTCGGTGCGAGACGACCGCGATCCCGGTCGCGAACACGGCCGCGACCGGGATGAGCAGCCACTCCCGTCCGGGCGAGAGCGCCACCGCGACGCCGAGGAGGATCGCGAGGATGAGCGTCAGCCCCGCCTCCGCCTGCGAGCGCAGCCGCTCCGGGAGAGGGAGGGTCCGGCCGAAGATCGACGACAGCGCGCCGAACGACGCGTACATCGCCCAGTCGAGCCGGTCGGCTCCCCAGAGCACGAGGAGGGGCAGCAGCACGGACAGCGCCGCCCGGATGGCCACGGTCCACTCCCCGCGCGCCGGCTGGATGCGGAAGAGGTCGCGCAGGAAGGAGGGAGGAGCCATCCCCTCTATTCTCCTCCTGCGGTCAGGCCGCGACCGCGACCGCGTCGGCGGAGACCCGGGTGCGCGCCATCCCGGCTGCCACGGCGAGCACGGCCAGGGCGGCGGCGGTCATCGCGGCGCCGACCCAGATCGGCGCGGTGTAGCCGAGGCCCGCGGTGATCGCGACGCCTCCAGCCCACGCGCCGAGTGCGTTGCCGACGTTGAACGCGCCGATGTTCGCGCCCGAGGCGAGCGTCGGAGCCTGGCCGGCATACGCCATGATGCGGCTCTGGAGGCCCGGGACGGTGCCGAAGCCGAAGCCGCCCATGAGGAAGAGGGCGACGACGGTCGCGATCTGCGATCCGGCGAGCAGGGCGAAGAGCGCGAGCACGACGACGAGCGCCGCGGTGAAGACGATGAGCGTCCGGTCGATCGCGCGGTCGGCGAGCCGGCCGCCGACGCCGTTGCCGAGCACGAGGCCGGCTCCGAACACGACGAGCAGCCAGGGCACGGCGCCTGCCGCGAAGCCGCTGACCTCGGTGAGCGTGTACGCGATGTACGTGAAGGCGCCGAACATGCCGCCGAACGCGAGGACCGTGACGACGAGCGAGAGCCAGACCTGGGTCGAGCGGAACGCGCGCAGCTCGCGGCGCAGGCTCACGCGCTCCTCGGGAGCGGGGATGGCCGGGACGAGGGCCGCGACGCCCGCGAGCGCGATGAGGCCGATCGCGGAGATCGCCCAGAACGTGGAGCGCCAGCCGAGCTCCTGGCCGAGGAACGTGCCGAAGGGCACGCCCAGCACGTTCGCGGCCGTGAGGCCCGTGAACATGATGGCGATCGCGCCGGCCTTCTTCTCGGGCGCGACCAGGCCCGCGGCGACGACCGAGCCGATGCCGAAGAACGCGCCGTGGCAGAGCGCGGCGAGGATGCGCCCGGCCATGGCGGTGGCGTAGTCGGGTGCGAGCGCGGTGAGCGCGTTGCCGAGGATGAAGAGGACGACGAGGCTGAGGAGCACGGCCTTGCGGGGCAGGCGGATGGTCGCGGCCGTGAGGAGGAGGGCGCCGACCACGACGCTGAGCGCGTAGCCCGAGATGAGCCATCCGGCGGCCGCCTCCGAGACGGCGAAGTCGCGTGCCACCTCGGGCAGCAGGCCCATGATGACGAATTCCGTGAGTCCGATTCCGAAGGCGCCGATGGCGAGGGCGATCAGTCCGAGGGGCATGAAGGGGTCTCCTGGTATGCTCGGTTTACTTGCACGCGCGGGATTTTGCGGCGGCCCGAGAAATACTGCCACACGCGGATACAACGCGCAAGCAACTATCTGGAGGAGACATGGGAATCGCCGACGACGCGGTCGAGGTGCGCGCGCAGGGATGGCGCACGCTCGCGGCCCTGCATGGCCTCATCGAGACCGCCCTCGAGCGCGCGCTCGCGACATCCGTCGAGCTCTCGGTCGTCGAGTACACGGTGCTCGACGCGCTGAGCCGTCAGGACGGATGGCACATGCGGATGCAGCAGCTCGCGGGCGCCGCCGCCCTGAGCGCGAGCGCGACGACGCGGCTCGTGAACCGGCTCGAGGACCGCGGGCTGCTCACGCGCGTCCTCTGCGCGGACGACCGCCGCGGCATCTACACCGAGCTCACGCCCGCCGGACGCGATCTCTTCGAGCGGGCGCGCCCCATCCACGACGAGACACTCGAGCGCGTGCTGGACGAGGCCGCGGCACGACCCGAGCTCGCTCCGGTCGTGCACGCGCTGCAGGGTGCGCCGGTCTCAACGTAGGGCGACGTCGCGGAACGCCGTGATGAACGAGTAGCCGGCGTCGTTCTTCGTGACCGAGAGGTTGAGCCCCATGTGCGGCTCGAGCGTCGTCACCTTGTCGAGTGGCGCCACGACGATGATCTGGAAGCCGAGGCCGAGCCACGCGCGGATCGCGCGCCCCGTGAACGCGCTGTCGGCCTTGACGAACCCCTCGTCGAGGAAGACCGGCGCGAACCGCGGCCACGAGCGCGTCTGATCGCCGAGCTGGTACCGCAGGGCGGCGCCCACGATGAACGCCACGAGCTCCTGCGACTCGCCGCCCGACTTGTCGCCGAGGGTCGAGTAGGTGCTCACCTCGCGGCCGTCGGGATCGATGCGGCTCGCCGTGATCTCGATGTGGCGGCGCACGTCGAGCACCTCGTCCCGGCGCGGGTTGACGCCCGACTCGGGGAGGTCGATGAGGTCGATGAACTCCTGCAGACGCGCGAAGCGCCGGTCGGCCTCCTCCGCGGTCCACTCGCCCGTGACATCTGCGGAGAGCTCCCTCAGCTGCGTCTTGATCGACTCGATGCGCTCGGGGTGCAGATGGCGCATGTCGATGCGGAGCCGGTCGGTCTCCGACGCGAACGGCAGATCGCGGAGGATGTCGTTGACCGGCTCGAGGCGCTCCTCGATGCTCAGCAGGGCGTGGCCGAACGAGTCGCTCAGCATCTTGAGGTCCATCGTGCTGACCTCCTGCAGGTGACGCCGGAACTCGAGCCGGTGCTGCGAGAGGCCGTGGTGCGTGATCTCCTCGTAGATCGCGGCGAACTCGTCGTACGCGTCGACGGTCGTGCCGCGGTTCGGATCCGGCCACCTCTCGTTGTAGGCGGCGAAGATGCGCTCGAGCGACGCCGCGGTCGAGTCGAGCGTGGCGTGCGCGCGGCGGACGTCCAGCTGCAGCTCGTCGGCGAGCCGGGGGACGGCCTTCGCGAACCGGTCATGCGTCGCGTCGGGCTCGATCCGGCGGAACTCCCGGTCGAGGTGCGCCGCGTCCTCGTCGGTCAGGACGATGTCGGGGCGCTCGGCCAGGCGGTCGCGCTCGGTCGCGACGGCATCCTGCCGGTCGACGATCGCGCCCCACGTGCGCTCGAGGTCCTCGAGCGCAGCCGCGCGGCGGTAGCGCTCCTCGCGTGCTGACTCGAGGCGCTCGGCCGCCTCGCGCAGCCGCTCCTCGAGCTCGACGAGAAGGTCCGACCGGTCGAGGATGGCCTCGCGCTGCGCCTCGAGCTCGGCGACCTCCTTCTCGACGGAGGCGACGTCGATCGACGCCCACTCGACGTCCTGCACGCGGCGGTACGCCTCGGCGACGCGCTGCACCTCGTCGGCCTCGCGCTCGTGTGCGGCTCGGGCCTCCTCGTGTGCGGCGATGCGGGCGGTCGTCTCGGCGATCTCCGCCTCGATCTCCTGCCGGCGCGCGGCGTTGGAGAAGCCGAGGATCGAGCGCTCGCGCGGATCGCGGCCGTGCGCACCGCGTCGGCCGTGCGACGTCTGGCCGTTGACGGTGACCTTGGGCTCGTCGCCGCCGAGCTCGGCGGGCGAGTCCACGCAGAGGTGGTCGCCCGCGACGACGCGCCGCTTGACCCACGCCGTGAACGGCGAGTCCCGGAAGACGAGGCGCCCCGAGATGTACCGCGGGTCCGACGGGGTCTCGGCGTCCTCCGACAGGTCGACGCCGTCGAAGCGGATGCGCCGCGTGAGCTTCATCGACTCGATGGCCTCGCGGATCTGCCGCTGCCGCCGCGCGTCCATGAGCATCGTCATGCCGATGCCCGACAGGGTGACCTCGGCGGCCGTGCGCCACGGCTCGTGGTCGGGGTGCACGTCCATGAGCTCGGCGGCGAAGGGCAGGTCGGATGGCTCGAGCCCGCATGCGCGGGCGATCTCGCGCCGGGTGCGGTCGTAGGCGTCGGGGATGAGGCTGTCGCGCCCCGAGAGCGATTCGAGCTCTGCGGCGTCGCCGCGCCGGCGGCGGGTCAGGTCGCCGATCGCGAGGACCTCCTCGTCACGACGGCGCTTGAGCTCGACGAGCCGGTCGTCGACGCCCTCGAGGAACGTCGCCGCGGCATCCTGCACGGCGCGCAGCGCGCTCTCGGTGGGGAACTCCGCGCCGAGCGTGCGCACGCGCTCCTGCAGGGTGCGCCGGGCGTCGGCGATCCGCGCTGCGCGGGCCCGCGCCTCCGCGACCCGCGCGTCGAGCCGGGCGAGCAGGTCGCCGCCGTTCTGCGCCCGCTGCTCCTTGATCTCCTCGACCTCGACCGCGAGCGCGGTCTCGGCCGAGAGGGCCAGCGTGAGCGCCTCCTTCTCGGCGTCGCGCGCGGCCTTATTCGCCTCCTCGGCCTCGCCGAGCAGGCGGTACTCCGTCGTCAGGCACCACAGCCGGAAGGGCGTCGCGTCGTCTCCGCGCGTGAGGCCGTAGCGGTCGAGGCGCGCGACGCGGTCGCGTGCGCTCTCGTAGTCGTCGTGCAGGTGCGCGATCTCGGCGAGCATCCGCTCCTTGGCCTCGTCGGTCGCGAGGCTCTCGTGACTCTGCTTGAGTGCCTGGAACTGCGCGAGCACGGCGTCCGCGGCCGCGTACGTCGGCGGCTCCTCGAGCACCATCTCCTTGTAGAGCCGGTCGACGGTGCGCACCTGGTGGCCGGCCTGGATGCGCGAGAGGAGGCGCAGGGCGTTGTCGCTGTTGCCGCCCTCGCCGATGCCGAGCCGGGCGGCGACCGCGGAGAGGAAGTCCTGGGTCGTCTCGTAGGAGCGCAGCCCCGTGAACCGGGCCCGCAGGGCGCGCGGATCGAACCGGCCGTCCGCGAAGTCGGCGAGATCGGGCAGATGGAAGTCGCCCTCGACGGTGAGCTGGCGCGTGCGCACCTCGGTGCTGCGCTGGGCGCCCGCGGGCGCGAAGTACGTGCGCAGGGCCGTGTACCGCCGGCCGGAGCCGTCGACGAAGGTCATCGAGATCGCGCCCCACGCGCTCGTGCCGTCGCCGCGGAGCACGCGCTCGACGTCGCGGACGGTGTCGCGCTTGCCGCGCAGGTACGTCAGCACGTTGCGCTGGTCGGCGCCGCGGGCCCGGCCGACCGTCGCGTCGTTCGAGGCGCCGTTGAAGGGCACGGTCGACGGCATCATGAGCGCGATGTACGCGTCGAGGAGCGTGCTCTTGCCCGTGCCGGAGCCGCCCGAGATGAGGGTCGCCTCGCGGTCGAAGTCGACGCGGTGGTGGCCGTGGAAGCCGCCCCAGTTCAGCACCTGGAGGTGGCTCGCGCGCCACTGGGCGGTCTCGTCGTCGTACCCGGCGATGAGCAGATCCGTCACGCGGCGTCCTCCTCGTCGTCCTCGTCCTGCGGTGCGTCCTCCGGCTCATCCGCCGCCGGCTCGATCCGCCGCCGCAGCGCGTTCTCGGGGCGGTTCTGCTCGGCCAGCCACTCCTGGATGACCCGCAGCCGGTCGATCGGCAGGAGCGTCTCGATCACGGGCGAGATGAGGAAGCGGTCGTCGCCGTCGGCCTTCACGAGGATGCCGGCCTTGACGAGCGAGTCGACGGCGGCTCCGGCCTTCTTCTCGTCGCCCGAGCGGTCGGTCGCGTGCGCCGGGCGGAACTGGGCCACCGCGGCGAGGCAGTCGTCGCGGTCGATGTGGGCGTGCGGGCGCCCGCTGCCGCGCTCGGCGAGGTGGCGCTGGCGCAGGTGCGCGAGGAGGACGGTCTCCTCGCGGGTGTAGGCGGAGTCGCGCAGGAGCGGGGGGACGTACCCCGACGCCTCGGAGCGGATCTGCACCTTGTAGGCGACGCCGCGATCGCGGTCGATCACGAGGTCGAGGAAGAGGTCGTTGAGACGGCTCTTGATGAGGCGCGCGTCGCGCAGGAGGACGGGCCACTCCTCGCGCTCATCGGTGATGATCTGGTGCTTGAGCATCACGACGAGGCAGCGGCGCTGCTCGAGCGTGAGCATGCCGTCGTCGCCGTCGAAGAGCGACAGGGCGGTGTCGTCGGGCGCGTTCTCGATCGCGTCGGGCGTCGTGAAGGCGTCGTCGGCGAAGGCGTCGTCAGGCGTCGTCATCGTCGTCTCCTGTCAGGTCGGTCGGCGGCTGCAGGCGGGGGAGCGCGAGCGCGCGCTCGGTGCCGTCGGGGCGGACGGTGCGGACGACGCCCCCGTCATCGGCGATCCCGCCGGGAAGGCCGTCCCGGGCGGCGAGGTAGGCGAGGCCGAAGACCTCGACGGGGCGGCGCAGGTCGTCCGGGAGGGCGTTGAACGCCGCCGAGAGGGTGGTCGCGCCGTCGGCGGCCGCGGCGTCGAGGCCTCGGCGCACCTCGTCGAGCAGCGGGCCGCCCTGACGCCGGACGTCGTCGAGCGACGGCGGCGCCGGCGCGAGGTCGGAGACGTCCTCGAGCGCGGGAGCGGGCTTCTCCCGGCTCGGATCGTAGAAGCGCGTGCGGAGGTGCTCGATATCGAGGCGCGACGGCATCCACGGCAGCGGGACGGTGTCGCGGGCGCGGGCGGTCTCCATCCACACCGCGAGCTCCTGCTCGACGCGGCGCAGCGTGCGGGTGACCTCGCGCTCCTGCAGGGAGTCGTACGCCGCGAGGTACTCGGCGAGCGACTGCGACGCGCGCTGCTGGCGCGTCTGCACGTCGCGGAGACCGCGGCGCAGCAGCGCGTCGGCGTTGACGAACGCCGCGCGCTCGTCGGGCGACAGGTCGCGCGCGAACGGATGGCTCATGATCGCGCGGAGGTCCTCGCGGAACTCGCCGAGCAGGTCCTCATCGCTCAGCACGGTGAGGGCTCCCTGGAACGCGCGGCCCTCGCGGGTCTGCGACGCGAGGCGGGTGCTCGAGGCGAGGTACGCGCCGAGCACCTCGCCCTTGGGGCGCTCCTCGGCGCGGAAGTCGCGCACCATCTGGTCGTGGATGGCGTCGAGCGCCTCCTCGACGCGGCGGAAGTCGCCGGGGAGCTGGCCGAGGAGGTCGACGAGATCCGTGTAGCCCCCGAGCATCCGCTCGTCGTCGGCGATCTCGACCTCGCCGCCCGCCGCGATGCGGTCGCGCTCGGCCGTGAGCCGCGCGATCTCGGCGTCGAGCACGGCCATCCGCGTCGTCTCGTCGGGGTTCGCCTCGGTCGCCCAGCGGCGGACCGCGTCGAGGATGGTGGTGAGCCGCGACTCGCTGAGCAGAGCGCGCTCGCGCGAGAGCTCGCTGTGCATCCGCATCGCCGCGAGGGCGTGCGACGTGAGCTCGTAGGCCTCGCCGCCGTCGTCGAGCGGGACGCGCCGCAGCCACTGGCTGCGCATCCACGACAGGCACAGCGCGCGCCCCTCCTCCTGCGCGGGGACCTCGAAGCCCGCATCGCGCAGCTCGTGCAGGTAGGTGTCGACCTGCACGTGCAGGCGCTCGGCGCGGACCTGCTTGATCTCCTGCGAGAACGAGGCGCGGAAGATCGCGAGGATGAGCGGTGCCCAGCGGCTGCGGACGAGGCTGAGCGCCGCGCCCTCGCGCGCCTCGGTGAGGCGTGCGACGTCCCTGGGGACTCCGCTCACTCGGGCCGCTCCGTTCTGCGCTTCGGGGGTTCTCGCCGCACGGCGGCGGCAACCCTCGATTCTCTCACGGAGGCCGGGATGGTCCGGATGCCGGGTGCGCGGCGAATGTCCCTCTCGAGGATGACGCGGTTCGGCCTGCGGGGTGATCCCCTCGCGGCTGCCGCCCGCGAGAGTGGGATCACCGTCGTTCGAAGAGGGAGAAGCCGATGTCCACGGTCCAGTCGGTCGGAAGCGAAGTGCTCGTGCGCGGTGCATCCGCCGCCAGCGCGGTCGTCGAGGTGCTCGTCCTCGCGGGAGTGGCGGTCTTCATGGTGGGGGTGGTCGTCGTGTCCCAGGTCGTGCAGGCCGTCGAGGCCGCCAAGGAGGCCCGCAGCCTGCGGCGGCGGCCGCGGCACCTGACGACCACCCCGCTCGGCCTCACGCCTCCACGCGCGCGGGCTTCGTGAAGCAGAACGCGATCGCGCCCACGAGGAGGAGCGCTGCGGAGAGATAGAAGCCCGACTCGAGCATGCCGGTCGCGTCGGCGAGGGCGCCGGTGAGGTACGGCGCGAAGATCGACGACAGCATCCCGGCGAAGTTGAAGTAGCCGTACGCCCTCGAGTACATCTCCTGCGGAGTGTTCTCGGCCAGGAACGCGATGAGGATCGGGTCGAGCGCGAGCTTGCCCACGAGGCCGTAGACGACGAGTCCCGCGATCATGAGCGCGTAGTCGCCCGTGAGCGGAACGAGGATCTGGCAGAGGCCGCCCAGCAGCGCGAGGGCGATGATCAGCGGCCGTGTGTTCGACATCCGGCG
Organism: Microbacterium sp. SA156; assembly: GCF_049065455.1. Classification (NCBI taxonomy): domain Bacteria; kingdom Bacillati; phylum Actinomycetota; class Actinomycetes; order Micrococcales; family Microbacteriaceae; genus Microbacterium; species Microbacterium sp. SA156. The sequence continues at coordinate 7,478 of NZ_JBAKGU010000003.1, read as the reverse complement.
GGCGAGCATGCTGAGCACGATGGCCCCGGGGATCGAGGCCCAGGGCACGAGGGAGGCGATGATCCCCGTCTGCGCGGGGGCGACGTCGCGCACCTGCTGCAGGTAGGTCGGCAGCCACGTGAGCATCGAGAAGAAGCCGTACAGCGAGCAGAAGATCAGCACGTACGTGAGCAGGTGGTTGCGCGAGAAGAGCGCGCGTCGCGCCGGCGCGTCGGGAGTCACCACGCTGCGCGCGGCGGCGAGCCGTGCGCGGTGCTCATCGTCGATCGGCGCGAGGAAGTAGTGGATGAGCCCGGCCACCACGACCGTCGCGATGCCGAACACGAGGAAGGTGACGTGCCACGGCAGGCCCAGCGTGAAGGTCAGATAGCTCGACCCGATGAATCCGAGAGAGATGCCGACGGCCATCCCGCTGTTGATGACGGCCGCCGAGACGCCGCGCCAGCGCTTCGAGACGTAGCTCGACGAGATGCCGTAGACGGGGCTGTAGTACGTGCCCTCGCCGACGCCCGTGAACGCGCGGAACATGAGGAAGATGAGGAACGTCGACGCGAAGCCGCTCAGAATCGTGCCGATTCCGAAGAGCACGTAGCCCACGACCACGACTCGCACGCGGCCGAACCGATCGGCGATGTACCCCGTCGGGATCTGCATGAGCGCGTAGGTGAGGAAGAACACCGTGGACATCAGGCCCAGCTCGGTGCGCGAGAGGCCCCACTCCTCCTGGATCACCGTCATCACGGGCGAGAGGATGTTCCGATCGGCGTACATGAAGACCCAGCCGAGTGAGAACAGGGCCGTCACGAGGAGCGGCCCCGGTCGGCGTCGGCTCGCGGGGAGCAGCCGCCTGGCGGGGGAGGGCGGTGCGGTCGGGGCGGGGATCGTGGGACGCGACTGCGTGGACGTGGTCATCTGGCTCCTCGGCGCCGGGCTCGAATGGTCGTCTCATTCGAGCGGAGCCGTGTTGCGGCCGATCCCGCGCCGTGTGAAGGCTCTGTTACGCGCCCGCTACCCGATCCGGAGCCCTTCCGGCAAGCACCTCCCGTCGCGCGAGCGCACGTGCGGATACTCGAGCATGAGGACATTCGGCGTGGAGGAGGAGCTGCTGCTCGTGGACGCGACCACGGGGCGGCCGCGTCCGCTCGCGCCCGAGATCCTCGCGCAGGCGGCCGGCCGCGAGCTGGCCGGATTCGCGCTCGAGTCGGAGATGGACCAGGAGATGCTCGAGGTCATCTCGCCCCCGTGCGCGACGGCCGACGAGCTGCGGTCGTTCGTGCTCGCGGGGCGGGAGATGGCGGATGGTCTCGCTCGCGAGCTCGATGCGCGCGCGGTCGCGCTCGCCACGTCGCCCATCCGCGGTCGGCCGCACACGAGCGTGAGCCCGCGCTACAACGCGGTGCTGGAGCGCTTCCGCGGACTCGCCGCGGCGACGCTCGAATGCGGCCTCCACGTGCACGTGTCCATCGCGGACGCGGAGGAGGGAGTGGCCATCCTCGATCGCATCCGCGCCTGGCTGCCGATCCTCCTCGCGCTGAGCGCCAACTCGCCCTTCCGCGACGGCGCCGACACGGGGTACGCGAGCTACCGCCATGTCGTCTGGCACCAGTGGCCGACCGCCGGTCCGCTCGAGCTCCTGCACACGCCCGCCCGCTACGAGCAGCTCGTGCAGTCGCTCCTCGCGACGGGCGGCATCCTCGACGACGGGCAGCTCTACTTCGACGCGCGTCTGTCGCGGCACCATCCGACCGTCGAGATCCGCGTCGCCGACGTCTGCCTCGATCCCGAGGACACGATCACGATCGCCGTCCTCGTGCGCGCCCTCGTCGACACCGCGGCCGCGGCATGGCGTGCGGGCGAGCCGGCCCCCGACATCCCGACGCCGACCATCCGCCTCGCCTCGTGGATGGCGGCGCGGTGGGGCGTTCGCGGCGACCTCGTCGACCCGGGCACGGGGCGCGCGGTGCCCGCGGCGGATGCCGTCGAGACGCTGCTGGGTCACGTCCGCGCGGCCCTGCGTGCGAACGGCGATGCGAAGCGGGCGCAGACCGGCGCGCGGGACATCCTCGTGCGCGGCACAGGCGCCGAACGGCAGCGGGCGCGGCACGAGCTCTCCGGATCGCTCGCGGGCGTCGTGCTCGGAAGCGATCACGAGGGCTGAGCGGCGCTACCCCACGACGGTGCGCACGGCCTCGAGGAGCGTCCGGCGCACGCCGAGGTCCTCGGCGGTGTCCAGGGCGCGACCTGCGTAGCACTCCCATCCTTCGCCCGTGCAGCAGAGGTATCCGCGCACCTGGTCGCCCACGGCGACCTGATAGCAGGTCAGGGTCACCGGGATCAGCCGCGCGCCGAGCGACCGCACGGCCTCCGGCGTTGCGCTCCGGGCCTCTCGGGCATCTGAGATCACGCTCACGGTTCTCCTCCGCTCTCGACAGCGCTGTCGATCCGTCCGCTCATGTGCCGTCCAGTGTCGCGTCCGCGACTCTCCGGAGCACACGGGTTGACAACGCCTGTCGAACGTGAGGGGCGAGGGCGCGCGAAGATACCCGTCGTCGCGCTGCCCCGTGCCGGAGGCGCCTGTCAACCCCGTGGGATCCGCCACTGCGCCCTGATTACCTCGGAGCATGACCGCATCCGCCTCCGCGCCCTCGAGGCCCTCCGACGGATCCGCCGCGGACGGCGTCCCGACGCTGTGCCTCGACGCCACCCATCGCCTCGCGCGCGACGGCTACGCCTTCGGCCTCCGCGGATACCGGGACGTCGGGGCCGACGCCTTCCGCACCCGGCTCGTCGGGCGCCCCGTCGTGGTCGCCCGCGGATCCGAGGCCGCCCACGTCTTCGGCGCCGGCGGCTTCCGACGCAGCGGCGCCATCCCGCGATCCGCGATGCACCTCCTGCAGGACGAGGGCAGCGTCCAGGCGCTCGAGGGCGAACGGCACCGCGTGCGCCGCGCGCTCCTCCTCGAGATCGCCGAGCGCGGGCGCGGGACGCTCGTGGCGCTGTTCCGCTCCGAGTGGGGCGCCGCGGTGGAGGAGGTCTCGGGGGAGCGCACGAGTCTGCTGGATGTCGCGACGACGGCGCTCGCACGCGCTGCGTTCCACTGGGTCGGGGTGACGCCGCCGCCTGTGGAGGAGCGCGCGATCACGGCCGGACTGCGCGGCATGATCGACAGCGCGGCGAGCATCGGCCCCCGCAACTGGGCGGCACGCGCGCACCGTCGCCGGGTCGAGCGCTGGGCGGCGTCGCTCGTGTCCTCCGCCCGATCCCGGGGAGACGCCGTCTCGATCGTCGGTCGCCTCGCGCACCACGAGGAGGATGGCCGCCCGCTCGACGTCGAGGTCGCCGCGGTCGAGCTGCTGAACCTCCTGCGCCCCGTCGTCGCCGTGGCCCGGTTCGTCGCGTTCGCGGGGCACGCGCTGCACGCGCATCCGGAATGGGCGGCGCGGGTCGGGACCGGCGACGCCGAGACGACGCGCTGGATGGCCGACGAGGTGCGGCGCTTCTACCCCTTCTTCCCGATGATCGGCGGGATCGCGACCGCGCCGTTCCGCCTGCGCGGAGAGGAGTTCCCGGCGGGCCAGTGCCTCCTCTTCGACCTCTACGGCACCGACCACTCACCCGAGCTCTGGGAGCGGCCGGACGTGTTCGACCCGTTCCGCTTCGCGGACGCCTCGCCGCACGCGATCGTCGCACAGGGCGTCGGCGATGGCCCCGGAGCGCACCGGTGCCCCGGCGAGCTCGCGACATCCGATCTCGTCGCCGAGGCGCTGTCGCTGCTCGTCAACAGCTCGCGATACGAGGTTCTGCCGCAGGATCTGCGCATCAGCCTGCGGCGCATCCCGGCACGGCCGGAGGGCGGGATGGCGGTGGTGTTCGCATGAGCCTGCCCGTTCTGCGCACGCTCGAGGAGCTCGCGGGCGCAGTCCGCGCGGCCAGGGGCCTGCACGTGCGCTACTCCGCGGGGCCCGATGCCGATGCGTCGCGGACGAGCATCGACACCGAGAGCGGCCTCGAGCTGCCTGGCCTGTCGGTGAACCCGCTCGATCCGGAACCATGGTGGACGCGCCCGCTCGACGACTGGCTCGCCCGCCAGCTCTGCCAGTACCGCCACCTGGAGGAGAAGGACGCCGAGCGCTATGCGTGGGTTCTGCGCGGCCGCGAGGCCGGTCGCGGCCCCGACTGCGAGCCGCTGCTCGCCGACGTCGAACCCGTCGCGAGACTCGCCGACGCGCTTCTCGACGAGGCCGAGGAGCGGTATCGCGCCCGCTTCGACGCGGGACGCGGCCCGGCCGATGGCGACGAGGGATGAGCCGCGCCGACATCGAGCGCACCGCGCGCGAGCGCTTCGGGCTGGATCGGCTTCGCCCTGAGCAGGCGGAGGCGATCGCGGCGGCGGTCGAGGGGCGTGATGTGCTCGCGGTCTGGGCGACCGGATCGGGCAAGTCCGCGGTGTACCAGGTCGCCGGTGCGCTGCGCCCGGGGCTCGCGGGGGTCGTCTCGCCGCTCATCGCCCTGCAGGAGGATCAGCTCGTCGGTCTCGGGGATGCGCCATCCGCGCCCGGTGCCGTCGCACTGAACTCCGCGCGCGGCGTGCGCGCTCAGAGAGAGGCCTGGCGTCGGATTCGCGAGGGCGACGCGGAGTACGCGCTTCTCGCACCCGAGCAGCTCGTGAAGGATGATGTCCTCGACGCGCTCGCCGCATGCGATGTCTCGCTGCTCGTCGTCGACGAGGCGCACTGCATCACGTCGTGGGGGCACGACTTCCGCCCGGACTACCTCCTCCTCGGAGGGCTCGCCGATCGGCTGGGGCGCCCGCCAATCGTCGCCCTCACGGCGACCGCGTCGACGCCCGTCCGCGAGGAGATCGTTCGGCGCCTGGGAATGCGCGAGCCCGCGGTGCTCGTGGGCGACATGGATCGTCCGGAGATCTCTCTCGCCGTCCGCCGCCATCGCGACGACGCCGCCAAGCGCTCCGCCGTCGTCGACGAGGTCGCCGGTCTCCGCGGCACGGGTCTGCTGTACACCTCGACGCGGAAGGACACCGAGCGGTACGCGCACGAGCTCGCGGATCGCGGCGTGCGCGCGGCGGCCTATCACGCGGGTCTTCGCGCCGCCGAGCGCCATCGCGTGCATGAGGCATTCCTCGACGACGAGGTCGACGTCGTCGTGGCCACCTCGGCGTTCGGGATGGGCATCGACAAGGAGGACGTGCGCTTCGTCGTGCATGCCGATGCACCCGAGTCGCTCGATGCGTACTACCAGGAGGTGGGTCGCTCCGGTCGCGACGGCGCGGCAGCGCAGGCGACGCTGCACTATCGGCCCGAGGACCTCGCGCTGCGTCGGTACTTCGCGGCCCGCTCTGCCGATCCCGACGATCTGCGGGGTGTTCTCCGGGCCATCCGTGACGGACGCCGGCGCCGCGCGGAGATCGCGGATGCCGCGGGCGTCCCGGCCCGCAGGGTCTCGGCCCTGCTCACGCTCCTGTCCGACACCGGCACGGTGCGCCTCGACCGGCGAGGGGCCGCGCTCGTGCGCGGGGTGGACGACGATTCGGCGGTCGACGCCGCGCTCGCGCACGTCGAGGACCGGGAGCGCATCGACCGATCGCGCATCGAGATGCTCCGCTCCTATGCCGAGGCGCGGCGCTGCCGACGCCAGGTGCTCCTCGGCTACTTCGGCCAGGAGGTCGCCGACGCGTGCGGCAACTGCGATGTGTGCGCGGAGGAGCGGGGAGAGGGGCCGGATCCGACGGACGTTGCCGTGTCAGACGCGCCGGATGCGGCGTTCCGCGCGGGCGATCGCGTGCGTCATCGCGAGTGGGGCGAGGGCACCGTCATGGAGGTCGAGGAGGATCGGATGACCGTGTTCTTCGAGACGGCGGGGTACCGGGTGCTCGCGCTCGAGCTCGTCGACGAGGGGGGTCTGCTGGACCGGGTCTCTTCGGGCTGACGGGAAGGTGGGTGCGGCATGCCCACCACGGGTCTAGGATCTGTTCACCAGGAGGGCGGCCCGACGCCCGACGTCAGCCCTGGGGAGGGAAGATGACGACCACGCAGGTTGCGCAGATCCACGTCGAGGTGCCGATCGAGGAGGCCTACCGTCACTGGGCGGCGGTCGAGTCGTTCCCGGACTACATCGACGCAATCGACTCCGTACGGCGCATCGACGAGGTGCGCTCGCGATGGTCGGCCACGATCGAGGGCGTCTCCGACGACTTCTACGTCGACATCGTCGATCAGACCCCTCCCGAGCGTCTCGCCTGGCAGAGCACCGACGGCGTCTTCCACAATGGCCGTGTCGACCTCTCTCGCGACGGCACGGGCACCCGGATCGTGCTGCGCATGGCGTGGGAGGTCGAAGGCGATGAGGGCACAGGCTCCGAGCTCGGCGACGGCCCGATGCAGCGCGACCTCGAGCGATTCAAGGCGCTCGTCGAGGGTGCGGCTGCGGCGGAGGGAGATGCGGAGGACGGAGCCGTCGCCTCCTGACCGGCCGCGGCGTCGCGTAGGGTCGTGCGCATGGGCGTCCTCTACTACGGCTCCGAGTCGCTGCCGATCGCGATCGAGGATCGCACCCTCGCGCACCTCAAGGTCGTGATCGTGACCAAGCTCCGCCGCCACGAGAGCTTCGCCGTCTCGTGGCGCCATCCCGAGGGCGAGCCCGCAGGCCGCAGCACGATCTGGGTGCACCCCGCCATCCCGCTCCGCTTCGAGTTCGACGAGCCCGTCGCACCCGAGCTGAACCGAGCCTGGCTCGAGGAACTGGCGACCTCGGCCAATGTCCTCGGCGGTGTCACGCTCGTCGAGGAGCACATCGCACCCGCCGTGTCCTAGTCGGGGCTCTCCGCGCCTTCGCCGGTCCGGGCCTCCGCCGGCGGACCGGTTTCAGGGTGCTGCCGTGGCGAGCTGCGGTTGCGGTTCGATGCGTGCGGGCGTGCCGGGGCCGTGGTCTTCGGGTTCGTGGTGGGCGATGTCGTCGGCGTCGAGGAGGGCTTGGGCGAGGTATTCGGGGGTTGTCCAGTAGTGGCGGAGCCATTCCTGGATGTCCTGTTCGATCTCGAGGTGCAGTCGCCGCTCCCGCTCCCGCTCCTCCTGTTCCCGCTGGCGCTGCTCCGCCTCCCGCTGGTGCTGTTCCTGCTCGCGCTCCTGTTCGCGTTCGTGCTGGCGGGCGTGGCGGCGCTGCTCAGCCTGCTCGCGGTCGCGGTGGTGGCGGGCGAGGGCGTCGGCGATGAGCGGGGTCGGGGTGGCTTCCGCGCGGACCTGCGGGGGTGGCTTCTCGGTGTAGGTGTGTCCGGCGGGGCTGGTCCATTCCAGGACGCCGTCGCCGAGCTGTCGGACCTGCCAGGGCGTGTGGTGCTTGTCCTGGTGGCATCCCTCGCACAGGCAGGCGAGGTTGCCCACGTCCGTGACACCGCCCTGGGCGTACGGGATGGTGTGATCCAGGTCGGCGGTGAGGGCGAGGTTGCGGCACCCGGGGGTGCG